>CAZKJY010000106.1:0-6744 GCA_964553165.1 uncultured Enterobacteriaceae bacterium | reverse complement strand
ACAGCGTCGCTACCATTATCATGCTATCCAGTCCTGGCAGGTCAGCGCCAACGGGGAGGTTCACAATGTCTACGCCTAAACAATTGCTTTTAATCACTTCCCTCTTCCTCAGCAGTGTTTCACTGGCCCAGGAAGGCCCCGGTCTTGGCGTGCCTGCTACCCCTGAGCAGATCGCCGGCTGGGATATCAGTATTGATCCCAGTGGGGCAAACCTGCCGGCAGGATCTGGCACTGTCGCGCAAGGTGCGGGTGTTTACATGACTTACTGTCTGGCCTGTCATGGCGAAGGAGGTCAGGGTGGCACCAATGACCAGCTGGTCGGCGGACATGGAACACTGGCCAGTGAGTCGGCAGTTAGAACCGTCGGCTCCTACTGGCCCTATGCAACCACCCTGTTTGACTATATCCGCCGGGCCATGCCTTTTACCTTGCCGGGTTCACTGACAGATGATCAGGCTTATGCACTCACGGCCTATATTCTGCAGCTGAACGGCATCATTGACGAAGACGATGTCATGAACGCGCAAACCCTCCCGGCTGTCGAAATGCCCAACCGGGATGGTTTTGTTTGGGTCTGGATGGAAGATTAGCGCAGCGCGGAAGCGTTCTACTATTCTTCGTAGTCGGCTGGCAGGGATGCCAGGTAGGCCGTCAGATTGATGATATCCTCCCCCGTCAGCTTTTCTACTACCGCCTGCATCAATGGGGACCAGAGACCCTGACGGGTCCCCTGCTGGAAATCAAACAATTGTCTTGCCAGATAGCTGGGGGAACGTGCACGAATGGGTGGGACCAGCCCCAGTCCCTGCAGATTCTCACCATGACAGATACTGCATTGAATTGTCCTGCCATTGCCACCGGTCGTGGCCAGCGCTTCGCCGGCAGCCACTGCCCCCACGGGAACATAGGCACGAAAGCCAGCGCGTGGATTACGCCATAATTCGGTGCCTTCCGGGTCGACCGGCATTTCAATAATGCGCTGCCCTATCGGCTCAATCCCGGCCTCATCCCCTTCCAGTGGAATATGCAGACCACCGCGGCGGAAGGTTAAGGGCACGGTGTCAGTTTCCACCACCTCGATCCACTGCCGCCATTCCATGGACGCAAAATACTCGGCGGCCTGCTCGATTTCCTCATCGGTCATGTTTACCGCAAAGGCAATCATGTTGTTGGTATTGGCCTTCTGTGTATTGGCAGAGCGGCGCAAACCATTGCGCATATCGTCCAGCTGCTGAATGAAATAGCCTGGCTCCAGTCCGACCACCGACGCATTCTCCGGCTTGCCCTGACCGTTGGGATAATGACAGAGCGCACAGGCCATGATGCCGGCCTGTTCACGTCCTACTGCCACGATTTCCGGCATTTCCGGGTGATCCTGGGGATACCAGTCTGCCGGCCCAAAACGGTTACGTGCCTGATCCAGGGTGAACTGAAAATCAGACCCCGGCAGGGAATGTAGCATGCCGTCATCTTCCTCGGCGGGAAAGGCAGGCGAGATGGCATAGGCCCAGTCCATCTCTTCAAGCGTCGCCTGGGCACTGGTCTCGGCGGCAAACAGCCCCGAAAAAGCGGCAATCAGAGCAATTATCAGGTGATTTAGCGGCTGGATATGTTGTGTTCGGTTGTTAAAAGCAGGCATGCAATGACTCCTTATCGGGTCTGGAGTTTATTTTTTTTAGTCCGGGAAGCAACGCTACCCCCCCCCATACCTGACATCCCCCCGGATGTCATGCTTCCCGATATTAACGTGCCTGCTGCAGCTTTGGAAGCTGACTCCCGGTTAGGCTTTGCCTTAAGTTTTAAGATGCCAGTTTCATGGTGATAATGCTAATTCTGCGACCGTCTGGAGACAGAATGTCACCAGCCGAGCCTGTACATGGACCTACGCTTTTTGGCGTGTTGCAGTATTAGCATCATCACCATGAAGTAGTAAGCGTCATTACAAATTAAGACACTACCCCTGTTTATTATGTCAGTCAGACCAGGCGCTTAACTGAGTGCAGCTATAGATAATTGTCTGCAGAAATCTAGACTGATGATTCAGAAAATTCTGCCAGCTCTGTGTTTGGGATTGAAGACATGCGGATTCGGCGGTAATCTCACCACACTAAATCCCTTATTACCCAAATAGTACCCAAAGAGGTATAGCACATGTGCAGGAAAGCCGTTTCAGTCCGCTCATTACAGACCGGCCTTGCCATCCTTCTGACATGCCTCCCAATGGCCGCAGTACAGGCTCACCATTCCCGCGCCATGTTTGATATCGACAATACCATCGAACTGGAAGGTGTGGTGTCAGTCGTGCGCTGGCGCAGTCCGCATGTGTTCTGGGGCATGGAAGTCACCAATGACAATGGTGAAACCGAGCAGTGGATGATAGAAGGCCATTCCATTTCTGGACTGATGGGCAATGGCTGGCAGCAGGATTCGGTGCAGGTCGGTGATGAGGTTAGGGTCGTTATCAATCCCAACCGTGACCCGGCACAGAATTTTGGTCTGCTGGATTATTTCGAACACACTGATGGCCGTATTTTCTATTCCTTTCGGCCACCAGCAGGCGCACAGGACCGCTCACGCAGCGAAGATGAAATCATGCCCTCAAGCGATTTTTCCGGCACCTGGACCCGCATGAGTACCGGCACTCGCGAACAGACCCTGCGCTCGGCGCTGGTAGGCAATTTTGATGCCCCGGACACCGCCTCGCTGACCCCTGCCGGCCAGGCGCTGGTCGCTGACTTCGACCTGAATAATGACCCTTATCTTGACTGTGTTCCGCTACCGGTGCCGCGCATCATTACCTGGCCCTATGCGCATCGCTGGCGCTGGGAAGGCGATGACCGACTGATCATCGAAAAGGAACAGTCGCCGCAGGTACGTGTCGTCTATTTTGATCGTGACGAACCGCCAGCTGACTATGTCCCCAATGAACTGGGTTTTTCCGTTGGCACCATTCGTGATGACGGAACCCTGCTTATCGAAACTTCACACTTTGCACCGACGCCCTGGGGAACGATTCGGGGACTGGACTCCAGTGCGCAGAAAACAGTCGTGGAAGAATACAGATTGGCGGAGGACGGCATGAGTATTTCATTCAGTTTTACCGTGAATGACCCGGTCTATCTGACCCAGCCCCTGCAAGAAGCAGGCGCCTATCGTAAAACCACCGACCATGAATTTACTGCTGAACTGTGTGATGTTGAAACCTCACGCCAGCATCTGCAGTTTGAATAAAAAGTAGATCGCCGCAAGCAGATCAAATTACTCTGAGCCCTTTGATCTTTATTACTCTTATACCTTTATGTAAAGATAGCTGCCAGACTTTCCGGCCACACAACCACTAATTCCAAGGGCCGGCACACAGGGGGGATGCATTCCATGGATCTGAAAGAAAAAAACCGTCGCGAGTTCCTGAAATTTCTCACCGCCAGCCCTGCACTTGGCGCGAGTTCCTTAAGCCTTTCCCAGACAACTGATCCTTTTGCAATTCCTGAAATTACCGAAGCGGCTCATGCAGTCAACGTATTTGACTTCGAACCCATCATGCAGCGCAATGTACTGCCCTCTCATTTCACCTACATGGCGATGGGAACGGACGGTGGTGAGACCGTTCTGGCCAACAGGGCCGGCTTCGAACACTACAAACTGCGGGCCCGACGCCTTATCGATGTCAGCCATGTTGATACCCGTATGATGCTGTTTGGTAAGGAATACCCCAGTCCCCTCATCATCCAGCCCGTCGGATCGCAACTGTCATTTCATCCGGAAGGAGAACTGGCCGTGGCCAGAGCAGCGCGCTCGCGCAATCATTTACAGGTGCTTTCTACTGTGAGCACTACATCAGTCGAGGACGTCAACGCTGCCCGGGGCGAGCCGGTCTGGTTCCAGCTGTATCCGACCATGGACTGGAATGTCACACTGGCGCTGGTTCAGCGTGCCGAAAGAGCTGGCTGCGAGGTCCTTGTCGTGACCACAGATTTGCCAGACAGCAATCGTGAAGCCATCGCACGTTACCGCCGCAACAGTAATCCGACCTGCCTGGCCTGTCACGCCGACAACTACCAGGATACGATGCGGACCCGTCCCATGTTTGACGGACTGGATCTCAGTAACCTCACTAATACCAATGCGCCACAGATCAACTGGGAATTCATAGACCGCTTACGTGGCATTACCAATATGCGCATTGTCATCAAGGGCATCGTCACCCATGAAGACGCCGCCGCGGCTGTCGCCAATGGGGTGGATGGCATTGTGGTTTCCAACCATGGTGGTCGCGCTGACAACAGTGGCATGGCCACCATCCTGTCCCTGCAGGAGGTCGTGGAAACCGTCCGCGGCACCATGCCGGTCATTGTTGACGGTGGTTTCCGCCGCGGGACGGACATCGTGAAGGCGCTGGCGCTGGGCGCAGACGCCGTTGGTATAGGCAGACCCTATATCTGGGGTCTGGGGGCCTTCGGTCAGTCCGGGGTGGAGGCGGTACTGGACATTCTGCAACGCGAACTCAGAATTTCCATGATGCAGATCGGCGCAACCAATCTTTCCGAGATTACGTCGACCTCCATCAGAACCTGAGTAGGGTCAGGCTCTGATCGAATCAAAGGGGTCAGAGTAATTTGATTTACCAGATCTTCAATGCTTATTGCGCAGGTATTTCTTCAGCTTCAAGCAACACGCAATTGTCATCTGCCATGCAGCTATTCTGCAGCAGTGCCACTGTGTCCCACAGGGGCGAGGGAGGGGCCGCGTTATAGGACGGCGCATAACGCCCCATGGCCAGATCAAGGGGGGTGTGGCCATTAGCATCAACGACCTGCTGTCTGATGCCGTTATCGATCAGAAACTGGGCGATGCGGTTCCAACCCATTCTGGCAGCTGCATGCAAAGCCGTCTGACCATCTACCTCTACACCACCGCGCTCGGCAGGGTGCAAACCGGAACCTCGAGTGAAATTACCCTCGGCTTCTTCGGGTCTGAAAAGGATTCTGTCAGGATCAACAATATCACTGACACTGAGTGGGTATTCCTGCGCACCGGGACGTAGTGTCGGATCCCCGGTATGCGCATTGATATCAGCACCGGCTTCCAGTAACAGGCGAATGGTTTCGATACTGTCTTCCTCGGTTTTATAGAATCCGCGGGTTGGCGAAGGCGACCAGTCGATACCGGAAACAACCAGCAAGGGCGTTTGTCCCTTACCATTCGGCAGATCGGCCAGAGCGCCGTATTCCAGCAGGAGCCGGACCGATTCCACATCGGCAGCACGGGCTGCGCGAAGCAAAGGCGTGGCGCCGTAGGACAGCGGATTATCCATGCCGCGATCATAAATGGCATGCCGGTAAGGCGGGCGCAGTTTCAGCTGCATGTTGGGGTTGGCGCCACGCTCCAGCAACATGACCGCTACATCGTAGCCATCGATGGCTTCCCCAGAGGGAATGTCGCGGCGCGAACCCACCGGAATGGTATTGAGGTCGATGGCATTGTAAAGCGGTGAACGACCAAACAGGTCCCAGCTGTTCACATCAGCACCGGCTTCAATCAATGCGGCTGCGGTTTCAAAATTCATGTTGATCAGTGCCAGATTCAGGGGACTGACCCGATCCGGATCAACCACGTCCAGATCGGCACCGGCTTCGGCAAGAATCCGAATGCATTCGGTACAACCCTGCCGGGCGGCATAATGCATTGGATAGAAGCCGCCCTTGTTCATATCCTTGGGTCGCGGTTCGGACAGAATACGACGCTCCCAGAGCCTGACGGCACTTTGCCTGTTCACATCAGCCCCGTTGGCAATCAGGAAGCTGAGCATCTCAGGTTGTTCCTGTGCTGCCGCCCACATCAGGGCTGACTGCCCACCCCACTGTTCTGTGGCATTCACATCGGCGCCATATTGAATCAGCAGTTCAGCATAAGGAATGTTGCCGGCGCGGGCAGCAATCATCAGCGCTGTTTCACCTTCAGGATTCTTCCAGTCAGCATCGGCATCATTTGCCAGCAATGCACGTAAAATATCGACATCGCCCAGCATGGCAGCTTCCGACATGGTACTGGCACCATAATCGTTGGCATGCCTGGCATCAGCACCGGCTTCCAGCAAGGCCATCACCAGGTCTTTATACCCATAATGAATGGCATACATCAGCGCCGTCGTGCCATCAGACTGTTCAGCATTCACGTCTGCACCGGAGGCAATCCGCGCCAGGGCTTCATCGGTCTTACCCGCCGCGACAATATCGGGCAGGGAGTCCTGGGCAAAGAGCAGTGTGCTGCAGCAGCATAGCAGGGCAGCAATAAGCGTTGATTTCAGGTTTGCTCGACTCATGGATTTATCCGGCACAGGCTGCGCTTGTATCTAGACCTCGGCAAAGGCTCCCGTACTGTCGCCGAAGGATTCCTCGGCAATGCCGGCACGGTTCAGCAGGGTCAACAGCAGATTGGCATGCGGGGTATCCTGGGGATAGGCAAGGTGCTGTCCACCCCGTATGGTTCCGGCACCATGACCGAAAATGGCACTCGGGAGCGGATCATTGTTGTGTTTGTTGGAATTACTCATATTGGAGCCAAACAGGATAATAGAGTTATCCAGTACCGAGCCGTTGGCTTCTTCCATGGCATCCAGTTTATCCAGGAAGTAGGAGAACACCTGCGTATGATATTGCTGTACCAACGCCAGTTTGGCCATTTTTTCCGGATCATCACCATGATGCGAGAGCGGAGGGAACGCTTCTGAAACACCAATATTGG
>CAZKJY010000105.1:0-6755 GCA_964553165.1 uncultured Enterobacteriaceae bacterium | reverse complement strand
ATGCTGGTGACCGATGACATCCAATGTCCAGATGAACCTGCCAGCCCAGCCGCCCCCTTCATCATCGTAAACTACGATATGCTTTTCCGGGCTGTAGCCAATGTCTGAGAACAGCTGGGTGAGTTGTTCAAGCGAGGGCAGTTTGCCGACAGCGGGAGGAATACCGCATACAAGACGGGAGGGTTCCACGTGGATGGCACCCGGTATATGCAGTTGCTGGTATGTCTGGGTTTGGGAGACATCAATAATCAACAATTGCGGATGATTGAGCACTGCTTCCAGCTCATCCGCTTCGATTATGAGTTCCAGACCTGGTGTTGTCATAAGTGCTGATTGCTATCCCGGGGGCTTAAAGGTAGGGGAATCATCAAGGGATTGCAAAATATGTTGATAACTCTGGAGGCGTCCAGGCTGTATCTTGCCCTGGGCAACGGCCTCAATGAGTGCACAGCCCGGCTCATGCTGATGCTTACAGTCACGGAATTTGCAGCGTCTGGCAAAAGGCTGAAATTCAACAAAACCATAAAAGACTTCTTCCGGACTCATGTGCCACATGCCAAATTCGCGGATTCCCGGTGAGTCGATCAGGTCGCCACCATCTGGGAAATGAAAAAGTCGGGCGGAAGTTGTCGTATGCCTGCCCTTGCCATGGCCATCACTCAGCGGTCCCTCCAGGGTATTGACGTCTGGCAGCAAAGCATTGATCAGAGCGGATTTACCGACTCCGGACTGACCAACAAAAATACTCGTCTTTCCCGCCAGTTTTTCTTTCAGAATCTCTATACCCTGAGCGGTTTTTTTTGAAACCAGCATCGTTTCATATCCGATCCGCTGATACTGTTCCAGTAATGATTGCAGGTCATCGCGGACAGTGGGTGTTATCAGGTCAGCCTTGTTCATCACGATAAGCGGGCTCAGGTGACTGTTGAGCGCAGCCACCAGATATCGATCAATCAGATTGGCAAAGGGCTGTGGTATGGGGGCAATGACAATGACAATCTGGTCGATATTGGCAGCTACAGCTTTGAGTTCACCGCTCTTGTTGGGCCTTTGCAACAGCGAGGTTCTTGGCAAGTTGGCGACGACGATGCCGGTTGGATCCCCCTGTTGCCAGATAACATGGTCACCTGCAACCAGAGGTTCAAGATTGCTGCGCTGATGGCAGCGAAAAATCTCCCCGGCATGTGCTCCTTCCAGGGCTTCAATATCCAGTTGCTGGCCAAAATGGGAGATCACCAGACCCTTTTCTTCCGGACCCAGGTGTTCTGCCGGCGTATGGTCATCAACGGAAACCGAGTTGCGCTTTGCAGCCCGGGCAGCATAGTCTTCCTGAATTTTCTGGATGCGCCACAGCTGCTGTCGATTAAGATGCTTTTTCTTCATGCCCGGGGCTGGTAATTTTTGAGGGACAGAATACTAGGGAACCTCTGATCAAGTCCATGATGGCTGAGACGCTGGCAATGGAACCATCCTTGCCAAGCAGCGTTGTGGCCCCTTCGCGATCCGGCGGTGGGCGGAGCAGTGACCTGATCAGAACCGCGTTAAGTAAGTTTAGCCTTTACGACAGCCTTTGATACAATGCTGCATGGATAAAAAACAAAACCTGATTTGGATTGATCTGGAGATGACCGGGTTGTTACCGGATTCAGATCGCATCATTGAGATCGCGACCATTGTCACCAACAGTGACCTGCGTGTGGTCGCTGAAGGTCCCGTCCTGGCGATCTATCAGCCTGATGAATTGCTTGACGAAATGGATGACTGGAACCAGGAGCATCACAGTGCTTCCGGTTTGCTGGACCGGGTAAGAGTCAGTCCAACCAGCGAGAGTGATGCCGAGCAATTAACCCTGCAGTTCCTGTCACAATACTGTGACCGCGGTGCATCTCCCATGTGTGGAAACAGCATTTGCCAGGATCGCCGTTTCCTGGCCAGGTACATGCCCGAGCTTGAATCCTTTTTCCATTACCGAAATCTTGATGTCAGTTCACTGAAGGAACTCGCCAAACGCTGGCGTCCGGATCTCATGAACGGACTGAAAAAGCAAAGCGCCCATCTCGCCCTTGAGGATATTCGCGATTCCATTGACGAGTTGCGATACTATCGCGAGCACTTCATCAAAACCGGCAGATAAATTTCCCCCCAAAAAAAAGCCCCGTTGGGTACGGGGCGCTAAGGGGATCTGAAATTTCTTTCAGGAGCGCAGTTCAGCTAGGGGAGATCTGAAGTTGCTACCTGTATATCAAGCAAGTCTGATGCCAGTTTTCAGCGCGCCCGGAAAAATTTTTTAAGTCGATGTTTTATAAAGTAAATATTTTATAGCTGGCGTATAAGCCAAGGTCGAAATTCTGCTTGGCCTGGATGCCCCAGCTTGAAATGCACAATCAAAGTGCAATTGGTGTCAGTGGAAAAGGCGATTTATACTGGCGGCAACAAGCGTTCCGGAGAACACATCAACATGAAAAACCTGACGCAGTACTCTGTATATCTTTCCCTGGGCTGTCTGCTGGCCTGTTCGCCTGCTGATGATGCTGGCAATACGGAAGTTCAGCATGTCGAATCGGTATCAGCTCCCGCGATACTTGGGTCGGGTTTCGATCTGGCCAACATGGACACCTCGGTGGCGCCAGGTGATGACTTTTACCGCTATGTGAATGGTAACTGGTTGCGGCTGACTGAAATTCCGGCAGACAAATCCAATCACGGTGCATTTTCAGTACTGGCGGATGAGGCCGAAGAAAATCTGCGCCGGATTATAGAAGAAGCGGCGGCCGAGGATGCGGCCATTGGCTCCGACAGTCAGAAAGTCGGTGATTTTTACAGCAGCTTCATGAATGAGGATCTGGTCAACCGGATCGGCATCAATCCCCTGCGCGATACCCTGGCTCAGTTTGACGCTGTCACCGATAAAGCCTCCCTGCTGGAAGTCATGACGGCAATGAATCATCTCGGGGTACAGATGCCCTTCGGTCTATATATTGATGTGGATGTCAGACAGACAGATCAGTATGTTCCTTATGTATTCCAGTCAGGTCTGGGTCTGCCTGACCGTGACTGGTATCTGCTGAGTGAGGATCAGAGCTTCCTGGAAGCCAGGCAGGCCTATTCCAACTATATCGAAACCGTCATGGTACTGGCAGGTGACAGCAATCCGGAAGCAGTTGCAGATGCCGTTCTGCAAATTGAAAACCGACTGGCTCAGGCACACTGGGACCGGGTACAGAACCGGCAGCGTGAGCTGACCTACAACAAAATGACACTGGAAGAATTGCAGACTCTGGCGCCCGCACTTGACTGGAGTGCCGCCATGCAGGGGCTGGGAATTTTTGCCGATGAATATGTTGTCAGGCAGCCAGGCTTCTTTGAGGATTTTTCCGGGATATGGTCTGAAGTCAGCCTGACGCAATGGGTAAACTATGCCCGCTTCAAACTGGTTGATGCCTACGCGGATTTCCTCAGCCAGGATTTTATCGATGCCAAGTTTGCCTTTGAAGGCGGTGTCCTCAGTGGTCTGGAAGAAAACAGGCCACGCTGGAAACGGGGCGTGGATATTGTCGACAGTGCGCTTGGTGAAATGGTTGGAAGGCTTTATGTCGAGCGTTATTTTCAGGAGGATGCCAAACAGCGCATGGATGAGCTGATCAGTAATCTCCGCGAGGCCTTCCATCTCGGTATTGATGAACTGGACTGGATGACCGATGCCACCAAAGTGGAAGCCCAGGACAAACTGGCCAAGTTCACGGCCAAGATCGGCTACCCCGATGAGTGGAAGGATTATTCCGGGCTGGAAGTACAGCCCAATGATCTGGTGGGCAATGTCATGCGATCCCGGCGCCTGGAACACAATCGTGAAATCAGTAAACTGGGTCAGCCGATTGACCGTGGAGAATGGTATATGACGCCGTACACGGTCAATGCCTATTACAACTCAAGCATGAACGAGGTAGTGTTTCCGGCCGCCATTCTGCAACCGCCGTTTTTCAATGTGGCCGCCGATGATGCTGTCAATTATGGTGCCATTGGTGCCGTGATCGGTCATGAGTTCAGTCACGGTTTTGATGACCAGGGACGTAAATCGGATGGCGATGGCATGCTGCGTGACTGGTGGACGGAAGTTGATGCGGCTGCATTTGCTGAACGTTCCGGGGCACTCGTTGCCCAGTACAATCAGTTTGAGGTCCTGCCCGGAAAATATCTCAACGGAGAATTTACACTCGGGGAAAATATCGGCGATCTCAGTGGGCTGGCTGTCGCCTACAAGGCCTACAGGATTTCCCTGAACGGTGAAGAGGCTCCGGTAATAGACGGCTTTACCGGCGATCAGCGCTTTTTTATGGGCTGGGCGCAGGTCTGGCGTCGTCTTTACCGTGATGAAAACCTTGAGGTACGCATTACCTCAGATCCTCATTCACACAGTGAAGCCCGCACCAATGGCATCGTCAGAAACATTGATGCCTGGTATGAGGCCTTCGATATCCAGCCGGATGCTGCCATGTATCTGCCACCGGAACAACGTGTAAAAATCTGGTAAGGCTGACGGGAGGTCTTCTCATGCAGCTAGCGATCTATCAGATTGATGCCTTCACTGACCGAGTGTTTGCTGGCAATCCGGCAGCCATTGTGCCACTTGAAACCTGGTTGGATGAGGAAGTCATGCAGGCCATTGCGGCCGAAAACAATCTATCGGAGACGGCATTTTTCGTGCCTGAAGCAGCAGGCTTTCGCATACGCTGGTTCACTCCGACTGTTGAAGTCAATCTTTGTGGCCATGCAACCCTGGCAACGGCCCATGTGCTGTTTCACGAATTTTCCTATCCTGCGGATGAGATTCTGTTTTATTCCCGCTCGGGGGAATTGAAAGTACATAAAGGCAGGGATCGGCTATCACTGGATTTCCCGGTGCAGGAAGCTAAGGTCTGTGAACCTCCGGCAGCCGTGATCTCGGCCATCGGCAGGCAACCCATAGCCTGCCTGAAAAATGTTGATTACCTGCTGGTGTATGAAAACCAGGAAGACATAGAAAGCATTGAGCCCGATCATGAACGGGTAAAACAGACAGATGCCCGTGGCATCATTGTGACGGCGCCCGGCAACACACATGATTTTGTGGCGCGGTTTTTTGCTGCAGGGACGGGAATTCCTGAAGATCCGGTAACCGGCTCAGCCTATACCAAACTAGTACCCTACTGGGCGAAGCGCCTGGGAAAAAACACCCTGCGTGCTCGGCAGCTTTCAAAACGTGGCGGTGAATTATGGCTGGAACTCCGGCAGGACCGCGTCCTGATTTCAGGTCATGCAGTAAAGTATCTGCAGGGAACACTCATGCTCTGATGAGAGCCACGCTGCTATTTTATAATCGGGATTAACACAATGAATCTATTTCAGTATTTTGCTGTGGACTGGTTGGCCATGGTGCTTACACTGCTGGCGATCTGGATGATCGGCAACCGGGACCGTAACGGCTTTTATGTACACATAGCGGGAAATTTTTCCTGGATAGTCATGGGTTTCATGGCTGGTAGTCTGGCCACCATGCTGGCCAATGCGGCATTCATCCTGGTCAATATCAGGGCGTTGCTGCTCTGGTCCAAGTCGGAATGACACAGTTAACCGAAGGAGGAAACATGGCGGATAATATTGATGCAAAAGGGCAGTGTCTGTGTGGCGCTGTAACAATTGATGCCCATTCCCTGCAGACACAGGTCGGGGCATGCCATTGTGGCATGTGCCGCCACTGGGGAGGCGGGCCATTAATGGTGCTTCGCTGTGAAGGAGACGTCAGCATTGAGGGATCCGGCCACATTACCCTGTTTGAATCCTCCGAGTGGGCTGAGCGCGGTTTTTGCAAGCAGTGTGGCACGCATCTGTTTTATCGCCTGAAACAGAGTCAGGAGTATTTTTTACCTGCCGGCCTGTTCGATCTGGATGAAGAGCTTAATTTTGATCATCAGGTTTTTATCGACAAAAAACCCCTTTACTATCATTTTGCCAATGACACCAAAAACCTGACAGAAGCGGAAGTATTTGCCCTGTTCAGTGCGGGTTAGATTCGGCCGATAGCCATTTCCAGACGCAAAAAGAAATACAGGGAACTGAGTCGTTTACTCTCAGGTCCGGCTTTGCTCCAGCTGTGGCCAGGCTCAAGTTCGACGAAGAGCCAGGGTCGCGAAATATTTTTTCGCAGACGTAGTCCGATATCATAGCTGTGAACAAAACCCGGGCTGGTCTGGGCATGCATACGGCCGTAGTAGAGCATTGCAGTTTGATCGGAGATGCGGTGGGAATGGTTAAGCTCACTGGACCAGAAAGCACCTTTAATGCCTTCTTCAAAACGCAGATCGCTGCTCCAGCGCAACAGGGCGTCATCGTCCAGTGTTTTATCCAGCTGATATCTGGACAGTGAACCATAGCCGTTTCCATCGACAAAATAGAGGGTCTGGGCAAAGCGGTGCTGCAGATCGGTTCCCTGAGGCAGCTCATGGCGGTAACGGATACTCGCCTTGGCCTGGAGTGAAGACCGTAGGCCCAGACGGAAGTCCAGACGGTTTCTGACTTCATTCAGAAGATTGAATTGCAGGTTGGCATTGATGGACTCCTGGCTGCTATCGTCCACGGGACTTTGCGTATAATAGTCTTTGCCTTCTCCTCCATCTTCGGAAAACAGCAGACTCAGACGTTCGTTGATTCTGGGCAGGTAGAGTTTGCCGCGCAGGTTCAGGTTGGTGCGCTTGCGGGTCATGGCGCCACCAGCAGAC
>CAZKJY010000104.1:0-6783 GCA_964553165.1 uncultured Enterobacteriaceae bacterium | reverse complement strand
CGTGAAACCGGTATAAAGATCACGCTCACGATTGCCGCCTACGATTGTATCGACTGTCAGCGCCAGGCTATCAAAGTTGGCAGCCTTGCAGCGGTCCATCATGCTACGGGTCAGCTCCTTGTCTTTGTGATAATACAACTGAAAAAGCTTGGGCGTTTTGATTGTCTCCCCAATTTTTTCAACACTCACAGTCCCCAACGATGACACGCCAAAGATGGTGTTAAATTTTTCGGCAGCTTTCCCCACAGCCAATTCCCCATCATGATGAAATAGTCGTTGCAGGGCAGTTGGTGCCAAAAACAAAGGCATGGCTATTTTCTGCCCCATGACTGTGGTGCTCAGATCAATATCCTCAACACCTGCCAGTACGTTAGGCACCAGATCGACATCATCAAAGGCCGCCGTATTCCGCCGATAGGTCAGCTCATCATCGGCGGCTCCATCGATGTAATGGAAAATCGGACCGGGCAGACGTTGTTTGGCCATTCGGCGAAAATCTGCAACATTACGGACATCTTTCAGGCGCATAAACATCTATGTGTTTCTCCTGGCATTGCTGAATTAAATCCCTTCGTCCACCAATATCCAATCCTTGCATGGGGGATAGCAGGATTAATAGTCAGACCATCAGCGGGATTCATTTATTGTTTTTAATTTTAGAACGAAAGAACTCACGACATTATTAATGTCGTAAATCCTGATTGCAAGAAACATACGAAGATGTTTATAGTGCATGGCAGACACCTTAAGCAAAATTAATTAATTGACTATCCAGGCCCCTGACAGGAATAACAGGGCTATCTCCGGAAATTATTATGAAGCAAGTTAACATCAGCTCTTTTCATCCGCCTCAGCGAAAATTGATGGGACCTGGTCCTTCCGATGTTTACCCTCGAGTTCTTGAGGCACTTTCACGTCCAACTATCGGCCATCTTGATCCGCTTTTTATCACGATGATGGATGAAGTTAAGACGCTCTTACGCTATGCCTTTCAAACAAAGAATGATGTGACCATGCCCATTTCGGCACCTGGTTCTGCCGGTATGGAATGCTGCTTTGTGAACCTTGTTGAACCGGGAGACAAGGTTATCGTCTGCCGCAATGGCGCTTTTGGTGGCCGCATGCTTGAGAATGTCATTCGATGTGGGGGTGAGGCAGTCATCGTTGATGACCCCTGGGGACGTGCTGTCGATCCGGAAAAAGTGGAAGCGGCTCTCAAGGAGCATCCTGATGCAGCTATCCTGGCATTTGTCCATGCAGAGACCTCAACGGGGGCGCGTTCCGACGCAGCATTATTGACCAAACTAGCACACCAGTATGACTGCCTGACCATCGTCGATGCGGTTACTGCCCTTGGCGGTATCCCCCTCCTCGTGGATGAATGGGAACTGGATGCCGTCTATTCGGGTACGCAAAAATGTCTTTCCTGTATTCCCGGACTGTCACCGGTTACCTTCAATAGCCGGGCGATGGAAAAAATTCGAAATCGACAATCCCGGACCCAGTCCTGGTTTCTGGATTTGAAACTCATGCTCGGTTACTGGGAAGGAGAAGGTAAACGGACCTATCATCATACTGCCCCCATCAACCCACTTTACGCATTGCATGAAGCCCTTTGTATTCTGCAGGAAGAAACACTGGAGCATGCCTGGCGACGACATCAGACGCACCATGAATCCCTTAAAAACGGACTCCAGAGACTGGGGCTTGAGCTGAGTGTTCCTGAAGCCGAGCGCCTTCCCCAGCTAAATGCAGTCAAGATACCTGAAGGCATCAATGATGCTCAGGTACGCAATCAGCTGCTGCAGGACTATGACCTTGAAATCGGTGCAGGACTTGGTGAAGGCGCCGGTAAATTGTGGCGCATTGGCCTCATGGGCTATTCAGCGAATGCCGGGAATGTCCTTTATTGCTTAAGCGCTCTTGAGAAAGTGCTGGAAAAAGTGCTGGGGAAATAAGCAACCCTGGCTGTATTCACTCCAAAAGCAATGCAGACGAACTCAACGACTAAGCTAATGAGGTGCAGGCTAATAGGCTGACAGGCCGACCTTTGTTAGGGGTTGCTGAATATTACCCGCCCGCCTTTCATCACCATTACCGGATCACGCAGCACCGCCATGTCCAGCAAGGGATTACCGGGGACAACGATGATATCCGCAAGCATGCCGTTGCGGAGTGACCCTACCCTGTCAGCAACCCCCATGACCTCTGCCGGCACACTGGTCGCCGCCTGGATGGTCTGCATGGGGTCCATGCCCAGTACCTCAACCCAGGCCAGCATTTCCTGCCAGAGTGCCTGGGCATGGGGATTACCGGACAGACCGGCATCAGTCCCGACCAGCAGGGTGACACCGGCTGCTCTCAGCTGATTGATTTTACGCAGAATAATGTCAGCGGAGGCCGGTTCAGGCGCATAGCTTTGCAGCGCTGTCTGAATATCACCAACAACAGCCGAGGGCAGCCCTAAATAATTCTCTGGCGCATCCAGCAATTCACGATCTTCCGACTGGGTGCCCGCACGCAAGGCCAGTGCAGCAGTGGGCGTCCAGTAAAGGGCTTCACCCCGGGCAATACGACTTTCAATCTGTGCCATCAGCGCCGGGGGATAGGCGTCACTGCCAAGGCCGATATGCTGGAATTCATCAATACCACCCGCCAGACCGATAGCAATTTCAGCATCCGAGCGTCCATGAGCAGTCACCAGCAAACCACGTTCATGCGCTATGTCAACGACTGTGCGGACGTCATTGACCTCCAGTCCCTCTGCATTGGAAACCTTAAGGATATCTGCCGCCTGTTCCACCAGCAGGAGCGCTTCACGTCTGGCATTATCCTGGCCTGCAATATTGCGTCTGTAGTACTGCCCCCACGCCGGTGGTTGTGGCGTCAGCTGCGGTCCTGACGCATAAAGCGTCGGGCCCGGTATCTCATTGCTGGCAATACGTTCCCTTACCCTGAAAATGGACTCCGGAGGTGCCCCCAGATCCCTGGCGCTGGTGACGCCAGCCTGCAGTAACTGCAATGCAGTGGCCGGCATAATGATATCCGCAAACTGATCTGTGTATGTCTGGTGCCAGTAGGGGAAATTTGTATGCCCAGCGTAGAGTAAATGTACATGCATGTCCCACAGACCAGGCATTACGGTACGGCCCTCAGTGCTAATGACGCTGAAACCAGCTGGTATCGGAAGTTCGCCCACCTCGCCGACTGCGGTGATAACACCCTCTTCAACTAACACCACTGCATTGGCCAGTGGTTCATTGCTCAGCCCATCAATCAGCGTCCCGCCAACCAGGGCGAATTTGCCTTCGCCAGTGTTCGGATCTCCGGCATCCTGCGCCTGCAGCAAAGAAGCTCCTGCCAGACAGAGCATGACTATCAGAAATCCAGTGATCGATTTTTTATTCAGCATTCCAAACACCCCTGTAACAGCGCCTGAAAAATCTATACCTGCTCCTGCTTGCAGTCAATGCAGGAAGCAGACTTTTCCACCGCCGCGCTGTCTCAGACAGGGAATAAGGAAGTCTTTGGAAAAATCGTGTAATAATATCCTTTAACGGATCGCTCCTGTTTCACAGGCTATTCATGTCTGGCAGCAAGCCGCATTTAAACTCTGGGGAATGAAAAAATGAAATGTCACAACCTGATACCTCTTGTCCTGCTCTTCACAGCCACCTGTTCCTTTGCGCAAAATCCTGCGCTGCGTTTTAACGCAGGCTCCAGCCTGCAATCCTGGCAGGACCCGCGGGTGCAGGATGTGCTGGCCGAGTGTGCAAATCCCGCGCAACCCATGGCCATTCCCTTCACCCGCAGTGATCCGACAGCCACGGACATTCAAGCCCTGGACCTCAACGTTGTTGAGGAAGGCATAAACGGGATTGTCGCAGCGGGCGCTGAATGGGAACTGGTCTGGGCCTGGAACGGCAACAATGCTGATGGGCCGATTGCCACCGAAGATGGGGGCCTGCTCTTTGCCAATAACGATGCCAGCAATGTGATTCGCCTCAACCCTGATGGCAGTTCAGAAATTGTCTATGCCAATCTCAACACCAGTGGTGCCCTATCACGCAACAAGCGGGGAGAACTGTTTGTGCTGGAACGCGGTCTGAATCCGGCCATTACCCAGCTGGAACCGGAGCGGAAACTATTTGCTGACAGCTATCGGGGGGAACCGCTCGACTGCGTCGGGGGCATCGTCAATGATCTGGCAGCCGATGCAAAGGGCGGTGTTTATTTCACCATTACCGCTGCTGGTTTTTACTATGCCGATCCGCAGGGCAATATCACCCGTTATGGCGAGAATGTGGTGGGCACCAACGGTATCCTGCTTAGCCCGGACGAAGACGTCCTGTATGTGACCAATGGCTCTGTGGTGGTGGCCTTTGATGTGCAATCCGATGGTTCACTGCGCAACCAGCGTGATTTCGCCACACTGACCAGTGGCGGCGGCGATGGTATGGCAGTTGACCAGCAGGGTCGCCTGTATGTCAGCAATGGGACGGGTGTCGATGTGTTCGATACCCGGGGTAATCTACTCGGCAACATCCCCGGCCCGCAGGGCTTGCATGGAGTGGTTTTCAGCGGCGAAGACAAACGAGAACTATATGCTATTGTGCTGCGTGGCGCCTTTCAGGGCAGACCGGACAACTGGATTATCCGTCTTCCTGTGCTGACGCAGGGTTATCTGGGCAGGGCAAAATAATAATACGAGGACCCGCTAATGCTTAATTTGAGACAACTGGTCACTGCGCCTTTAATTTCAGGCTTGTTTGCATCATTGCTGATGTCACCGGATCTTCATGCGCAGGAGGTTCCCTATAAACTCGGCATGTTTCAGGAAGACAGCCGACAGTTTATCGGACTGGTACTTGATGATGCTGTTGTGGTGGATCTCTCACGTGCCAGGACCGACTCTCCCACGACATTGCGGGAACTCATCGAACGCTGGGATGACAATATGGCAAGCAGTCTGCTGGATCTGGCTGCGTCCGTCAGACGGAACACCCCAGCCTATGCCCTGCCCCTGGATTCACTGCATATCCTGCCGCCTCTGGATGATCCCGACGTGCTTCTAATGGCTGCACGAAATTACCAGGAACATGCTGAGGAAATGGCCAACGTGGGTCGTACTTCGGGAACGAGCTCAGTCATTGACGAGAGTGTGCGTATTGGTTTGCCGGGCATCTGGTCACGTAACCCGGATGACATGCGACCCAACCCTTTCCTGTTTCCCAAACTCAAGTCAGCCATTTCAGCCGCTGGTGATCCCATCCTGCTGCCGCCCGGCCGTACCAATATCGACTATGAATGCGAACTGGTCGCCATCATTGGCAGAAATACGCGGCATGTCGGTGTCGATGAAGCGCTGGACTTTGTCTTTGGTTATACCATCATGCTGGACGTTTCGGATCGTGAGGAACGCCCCGACGGGCGCTACGGGTCCGACTGGTTCATGGGCAAAAGCCATGACAGTTTCGCACCCAGCGGTCCATTTGTCGTGCCGGCTGAATTTGTCGGCGACCCGCAGGATCTGGATGTCCGCTATACCCTGAATGGCGAGTTGTTACAGAATGCCAACACCGAACTGATGATTCACACGGTCAGGGATCTGGTATCTTTTGCTTCACAAATTGTCACGCTTCGACCGGGGGACATGATCGGAACCGGCACTCCTGGTGGCGTAGGTGAAGGACGAACACCGCCTGTCTATTTGCAGGACGGTGACCAAAGCGTTTGCACGATTGAACGCATCGGCACGCTGAGCAATCCTGTACGGGCGATGGAATAGCTTGCACTGATAAATCAGCAAGCAATAGCTCTCTGCTCCTTGATTTGATCAGGATCCATTAACCGCATCGCTAAGGGGGGAATGACACAGGGGCTCATGCGCCAACTGAAGCATTCATTGACGTATTAATATGGGAGTTATCAGATGAATTTAATTTCCATTTGCAGGATTCCTGCCCTCAACCTGCACCTGGGTTGAATAAATACTGCCATTACGAATCAGGGATAACCTCACGGAGGATCCAGCTTCCTGTGCCGCAATCAGATACCGGAATTTGTGGTCACTGTCCACGGCCTGACGGTTTACCGTCACAACAACATCGTCGGCACGTATACCCGCGTTAAAGGCCGGACTGTCAATTGCCACATCATTGATAATTGCACCACGACGCTCCGCCAGACCCAGCGCCTGTACCTGGGCGACAGTCTGTGGCAAGGGCCTTACTGAAACACCAATGTCTCCTTTTTCCGCAAAGCCATCCCTGATCAGCTGTCTGGAAACCCGGGAAATATCCCTGGCGGGAATGGCGAAAGCGATGCCCACTGAACCTGTGCTTGAGGAAATCGTGGAGGTATTCATGCCAATGACATCTCCCGCCTGATTGACCACAGGCCCGCCTGAGTTTCCGGGATTGATGATCAGATCGGTTTGAATATAGAGCACAAAGTCAGTGTTATCGCCGGCTACTGTCAGCGCTCTTTCGAGATGGCTGACCACACCAACAGAAACGCTGCCTGGCAGGGAGTAAGGTGACCCCACCCCCAGTACAACTTCACCGACCTGTACCGATTGATTTTCAGTGCTTAACTCACAGGTTGTCAGCTCAGTGCTGTCTATCTTCAGAACGGCGATATCGGTGGTGGGATCACCTCCCGTCAACTGCCCCTCAAACACAAACCCGTTGTTCAATTCGACAAAATACCGGTCTGCATCCGCAACAATATGGTTGTTGGTCACGATATAGCCATCGCTTGAGATCAAAAAGCCTGAGCCAC
>CAZKJY010000103.1:6024-6783 GCA_964553165.1 uncultured Enterobacteriaceae bacterium | reverse complement strand
TAACCTATATTTGCGCAAAAAAATGGAAGCAGTCACGGAGAGTATGCGACAGGGAAGCAGCCTGCAGAAAGCGCTGAGTGATCATGATCTGGGCAGTGGATTTCTGAATCACATGGTCGGCAGCGGTGAAGCCTCAAGCCAGCTGGATCAGATGCTGTTGCGCGTGGCCGATTATTACAGCCTGCGACTCAGGAATGCAGTTGAGATCTTTTTGAAAATTTTTAATCCCATTCTGATTATCTTTATGGGGCTTGTTATTCTGTCGATTGTTGCTGCTGTAATGCTGCCGATAATGGACATGAACAACATGATTTAGCAGGAGACAAGATGAAAACGTTAACAGCACGAAACCGAGGCTTTACCTTAATTGAAATCATGGTAGTGGTTGCGGTCATTGCGTTGCTGGGAGCCATGATAGGCCCCACTCTGTTCAACAAGGTCCAGCAGGCTGAACAGACCCGTGTTGCCCAGGATATCCGTGCCATAGAAAGTGCCCTGAAATTTTATCGTCTGGATAATTACCGCTTCCCGACCCAGACACAGGGGCTGGATGCCCTGATGAGCGCGCCAGACAGTAATAATGCCAACTGGAATGGCCCCTATCTGGAATCCGTACCAATGGATCCCTGGGGTCAGGAATACCGCTATAGCTATCCCAGCACACATGGCAGGGATTTTGATGTGTATACCCTGGGTGCTGACCAGAGCGAAGGGGGTGAAGGCGCAGACACTGACTGGGGTAACTGGAACATCCAGTAA
>CAZKJY010000103.1:0-6014 GCA_964553165.1 uncultured Enterobacteriaceae bacterium | reverse complement strand
GGGATTTACCCTGCTGGAAATCATGGTAGTGGTCAGTATCGTTGCCATCATGTCCGGCCTGAGCTTTTTTGCCCTCAATCAGTCCACGGATCGGCGCTATACCAGTCAGGCTGAAGATTTCAGACTCTGGCTACAGCAACTTTCCGACATGGCTCTGCTGGAGGGAACGGCCTATGGCCTAAGCTATGGAGATGATGGTGTACAGGCGCTGGTCTATTTCAACACCGCCTGGTATCGGGTTTCTACGCCGCAACCCTTCAGCTTCAGGGATGAGGTCAGTCTGGCACTGGTGGAAGGACGCGCTCAGGCATCACAAGGTCTCAGTCGGCGCGGCTCTCAGGGCCGCGGACTGCCGGATCTGATCATGACTTCAGATGGCTTCATGCAACCAGATGCTGATCTGGCACTGAATTTTGCGGATTTCAGCCCCGTGTTCAAATATCGCCAGGACAGTGAAGGCATCAATTTGATTCTGGAACGGAATTTATGATACCCAGTCCAGCCAGACAAAGGGCTTTCACCCTGATCGAGGTCGTCGTGGCGCTGACCATACTGGGTTGGGTGCTGGGTAGTGTGCTATTCCTGGTCTCACAGTATGCGGACGAAAGGGGCATGATGCGTGAGCGTTTCTACAGCAACCAGGTAGCCTGGAACCAGCTGATGGAAAACTACCAGCGTTCCCGGGGCTGGATGCCGCTCACCGAAAGTACCGATATCGTCCTGAACGGAGAGGAAAGCCAGGGCGGGCAGGACTGGCACTGGCAACTCGATGTTGCCACAGCACTGGGCAGGGATCTGTTCCGCTATGAAGCGATTGCTTATTCGGAAGATACGGATTCTTCACAAAGTCGTCTGGTGATGTATCTGGTCAATCAGCAGGGGGGAGAACAGTGAGGCGGACCGTTTCACAAGGCTTTACCCTGCTGGAAACGCTTGTCGCCATGATGTTGCTGGCGGTCATGTCGGTGATGGCCTATCAGGCTATTGAGGCAGTGCTGAATGCCAATCAGCGCAACGAACTGGCCCAGACCGGTGACCTGGAAATTCAACGTGCCTGGCAGATTATCGGCAGTGACTTTTTACACCTGCGTGCCAGACCCTATGCTGATGGATTTGGTGGCGTCGAAGCAGCTTATCAGACAGGGACCTCTGACATTCGGCTGAGCTTTACCCGTGGTGGTGGCGCCCTGCTGGAATCCAATCCGACCGGCCTGAGTCGGGTGCAGTACAGCCTCGACGATGAAGGTCAGTTAATTCGGACGGTCTGGCCAGCCTATGTGGGGTTGCGGGATTCAGAGGGCCAGCAGCGGGTGATACTGCGTCATGTTGAACAAATCGAATTTAACCAGTTGAGTGAACTCAGCTATTACAGTCTTAACTGGCCGCCACTGGAGCTGGAGGGCGAAGCCACCAGAACCAGTCTGCCCCTGATGGTTGAAGTGACCATTGACATGCAGGATGGTACCAGCACACAGCGTCTGTTCCCGGGAGCTGAAAACAATGGCTGATCATAGGCTTCCAAAGCGCCGGCAATCCGGGATAGCCCTGCTGGCAGCATTGATTTTCATGCTGGCCACGGTGCTGACCATGGGAAACATCTTTTATTCGCATCAGCTTGAAGTCACCCGGCTGACAAAATCCCTGCATGGCGATCAGGCCCTGTTGCTGGCCTTGAGTGCCGAAAACTGGGCAAGGCAGATGCTTTCCAGTGATCAGGATGATCGGCAAGTCGACAACCTGCTGGAAAACTGGGCCATTGCAGTACCTGTGTTACCGGTTGAGGGCGGGTTTTTAAGGGGTTGCCTGCAGGATCTGCAAAGTCGCGTCAATTTGAGTTCCTTCGCCAGCTATGACAGCGAAAGTCTGGCTGCTGAAATGCAGAACGAGGCCAATGGACTCGCCAGGCTCTGGCTGAACCTGTTGCGACTGAATGAACTGACCTACAATGAAGCCTCGGTGGCAACCATCATAGACTGGGTAGACCCGGACAACACCCAAATCAGCGAGTGGGGT
Source organism: uncultured Enterobacteriaceae bacterium (assembly GCA_964553165.1). Lineage (GTDB taxonomy): Bacteria > Pseudomonadota > Gammaproteobacteria > Pseudomonadales > Pseudohongiellaceae > UBA5109. The sequence continues at coordinate 4,001 of CAZKJY010000103.1, read as the reverse complement.
GCCGAACAGGCTACCTACGATGCCAACAGGACAGGGATCATGGTGGCTAATGCAGCGCTGACTGATGTTGAGGAACTAACCGTGATGCGTGGCTACGGGCCGGTCTCTGTCGCCCTCCTGAAGCCCTGGCTGGCTGCTCTGCCAAGACCAACCACAATTAACCTGAATACAGCGCCGGAACAGATACTTCTGGCTTTGGGTGGAGAGTCTCCCCAGGTCTTTGCCGGATATGTGATGAGCGAAAGACCCTTTTACAGTCTTGATACTTTCTATGAAGGCCTGAGCAGTGCGATGGATCTTGAACTGGAAAGGATTGAGGCGCTCTGGCCTGAAGATCTGATTGGTATTTCCAGTGATTACTTTCGCCTGCAGTTACAGGTCACTCTGGGCGAGTCACAGCTGCAGATTGAAAGTGTCCTCGGACGTTTTAACAGAAATGAACCGGTGATAGTTTCCAGGACGGTCAATGTCATTCCGGCGCTGGCTGGCCGACTGGATGGCAACGAGGACCTGCTTGACCCGGCACAGCAGGGCTTTTGTGAGCATCTGGAGAGCAGTTCATGAACCTGCATATGAATGAATTGCTGCAGACCCCGATCAAGAAGCGCTTGACCGGGCAGCACTGTGTCCTCTGGGTATCTTCTGCAGAACTTGTGATGCATGAGGTAGCCGTTCCCAAGGCACCCAAACGCAAGTGGCATGAGCTGATTCCCTGGATGCTGGAAGAAAAATTATTGCAGGCACCCGAAGATTCCCATTTTGTCATCTGTGGTCAGGAGGATACTCAGCTTAGCGTGCTGGTGACTGCCCGTCAGCAAATGCAGCAATGGCAGGAAGCAGCCGCCAGTGCTGGCCTGGACGATTATGTATTGGTCCCGGATTTCATGGCCTTGCCCTGGCAGCCTGGTCAGATCAGTATTGCCAGTCACGGTGAACAGGTCCTAATTCGCCATGGGCAGTTCAAGGGCTTTGCTGTGCCACCCGACTTTGCCTGGTTCATGCTGCGCCGCCTGCTGCAGCAAAGTGAGGCAGCGCTGTTGCTTGATCCCGGGTTTCCGCAACAGGAGTTGCCACAGGCACTGCAGTCACGTGTTCAGGGCAGACTGACAGCTTTGGACTGGCAGAAGGCGCCTGTTCCTGCTGGCGTGAATCTGTTGTGTGGCGAGTTCAGACTGCAAAAACGAACGCCGGAAACACGGGCATGGCTGGCAAGCGCAGCCTTGTTGCTGCTGACTCTCGGACTGGCCTTTGTGAGTCTCGATCTGCAGAACAAACACCTGCAAAGTCAGGTGGATGCGCTGACGGAGCGTAATCGAGCTGAATTTTTTCGCTTGTTTCCAGGCCTGAGTATCAGATCCGGGGATATCCGAACGACGCTGGAAACCTATATTTCCGGTCGCTTTCAGCAACGTGACAGTCTCAACAGCCCAGCCATCAGGGCGCTGCTGGCAGCTGATCGTGTGGTGGCAAACTGTAACTGTGGGCTGGAGTCTCTGGCGTGGACTGGTGAAGGACTGCAACTGCAGATGCCTTTGACTGCGGCAGAAAGTGTTGACCGCTGGCAGCTGGCGGACTACCAGAAACAGATCACTGCGGAGGCAGACAGCGGCCTCAGTGTTATATTGCTGCCGGAGAATGACTGATGGCTAAACTACTCCAACACTGGTTTGCGCTGGAGCATCGCGAGAGGATGACCATCCTTGCGGGTTCTCTGCTGGTTTTGATGACAGCGGTTTATCTGCTGTTTGACAGTCTCTGGGTTCAGCGTACTGCTCTGATGCAGGAAAGGGATGGGCTGATGGCTGAAGCTGCCTGGATGCAGGAACAGGCGGAACTGGCAGAACGGCTGGTTACCGGCTGCAGTGAATCCCAGCTGATGTCACTGCCTCCTGAAGAACTGCTTGAATTAATGGCGACACGCAGTCGTCTCAATGTGCAGACGATGGAGAGTAATGGATCAGGGATTGCCCTGCAGTTAAGTAGCAGTGATGGCAACAGCATTCTGCAGTTTGTTTACCAGAGTGCCTGTCAGGGTTTCAGACTGAGTGCCATCCAGATTCAGCAGGACGCGACAGGCAGCAACTATCTGGGCAACGTGGAGTTTCGCCGTGAAGGCTAAAGCCATGCACAAGCTGGTCAACGGGATGCTGGCACTGAGTTCACTGGTGCTGCTGCTGTTGATTGCCTGGCAATTGCTGGTTACCGCGGAAGAGGATGCGTCTCCCGGCCTGCAACTGGTGCAACCGGTATCCAGAACCAACAATGCCCTGAGCTGGCGCTGGTTCAATTCTGCCGGCGGTTCTGGCACCCAGACGGAGAGGATGATGCCGGAACAGGAAGAACAGCTGACAGAAGCCAGCATCAATGCCGAGTTGCTTGGCGTACTGAGAACACCGGCTTATGCCACGGCAACGATCAGCATAAATGGTCAGGCAGAAAAGGTATTCAGCATTGGCGATGAACTGCAAAGCGGGGTGGAGCTGGTGAGTGTCAGCACCTCACGGGTTATCCTTAATGAACGCGGTCGCCGGGTACAGATCACCATGCGGCGTCCTGATAACATGGTCCAGCTCAGGCAGGCGCCACCCAGTGCGATCAGCAGTACCGAGATTCAAAGCGGGTTTTCCCTGGCTAACATGTTTGATGCTGTCCCTGTGCAGCTCGAGAATAACGCCATGGGATTCAAGCTGGATGGGCTGTCTGAAGAAATGCAGAGCCTGAGCGAAATACGGGACGGTGATGTCATCACACAGGTTGGCAACACCACGATAGAAGAATTGATGTCCAATCCGGGACAATGGATGAACTACAGTACTGAAACCAGTTTGCCGGTAACGGTTTTACGGGATGGCCAGGAAACCACCCTGTATGTAAACGCATTCAGTTTATCTGCCAGAATTTTACCAAACATAAGCAATGGGGCGATGCAATAAATGAACCGAACAGTACTGAAAACACTGAGCTCGCTGCTGCTGTCGCTAACAGCAACCGTGGCGCTGTCACAGGATCAGGCCAGCATCAATTTTCGTAATGCCGACATCAACACCCTGATAGAGAGTGTTGCTGAAATTACCGGACGCTCCTTCGTGGTTGATCCACGGGTCAGGGGCAATGTCACCATCATCGCGCCAAATACGATCAATGCGGATATGTTGTATCAGGCATTTTTATCGGCGCTGCAGGTGCAGGGTTTTCAGGCAGTGGAAGACGGTGCCGTTGTCCGTATCGTTCCCTTTAACCAGGCCTTTGGCGTCCTTGGTGGCGGCGATAACGAAATAGAAACGCGTCTGATCAAGGTAGAGTTTGTTGATGCGCAGGGGCTGGCACCCGTCATCAGGCAGGTGGTCAGTACCAATGCCCGGGTTCAGGCCTTTGCTGAAAGCAACTATCTGGTGGTTTCCGATATCCGTGCAAATGTCATTGAAGTAGTGGAGATGATTGCCGAGCTGGACCAGCCCTCGGAAGCTGAAATTGAAGTCATCAGTCTGGAATACATCTCTGCAGGAGAGGCGGTCCATATCGTTGAGCAATTACAGCAGATTCAGGAACAGGGGCTGTCCATTGTCGAGGATACGCTGAACAATCGGGTCATCATTTCAGGGCCGGCACCTCTGCGCAATTCATTCCGCAATATGCTGAGAACGCTGGACGTGCCAACAGAACGGGAATCCGGCGTGGAAGTCATTCATCTGAATTATGCCAAGGCGCTGAATATGAAACCGATCCTGGACAGCATGATGCAGTCCAGTACCTTTTTGCTTTCAGCGGGTGAAAATGACAGTGAGAACAGCACCGGTCAGGGTGGTTACCGTGTTGAAGTGGATGAATCAAACAATTCCCTGATCATTGCTGCCTCGCCCAGTGTCTTACGTGAAATCAGACGCATCATTGCCCAACTGGATATTCTCAAGCCGCAGGTATTGATAGAAGCAGTTATTGCCGAAGTTTCCCGCGATCAGGCTGAAAGGCTGAGTGCACAGATTATTTACGCTGATCAGCAG
>CAZKJY010000102.1:0-6784 GCA_964553165.1 uncultured Enterobacteriaceae bacterium | reverse complement strand
TGCTGACCATCAGCGTTTCATTGATCGTGGCATCCCGACGGGAGCCGATGGGCGCCCGGTGGAGGCATTCGATGAAATTCTGTTTGCCGACCCGGAAATAAACAAGGATGAGATGGAAGCACATTTGTTCCGGGCCATTATCCAGCATGATTTTTCTGACGAGATGAAGGGAAATTTCAGTGCGTTTTATGGCGACTATGACAAGCTTTATCAAAATTTCTACGTCTCCGGCTATGATCCGGTTGCAAGCCCAAATGAAGTCACCCTGGATGGTTATTTGGATACTACGCGACGTGAAAACCTGATTTTGTCAGGTAACCTGATTCGTGAAATTGCCACGGGCAGCATCAATCACACCATTATTGCGGGTGTTGAATATATTGACACAAACTCAGATCAGGATCGGTACAACGCATTCTGGGATACCACACTGGATGACACTGAAACGTTCACTGTCAGCAGGCCGCTGCTTTTGAATGGCGGGGCGGGAGTTAATGCAAATGGCATCACGGCCAGCAGCAATTTTGCAACAGACCTCAATGATGATACGCGTGTGAACCTGCAGGTAGACTCGATTTACCTTCAGGATGAAATTGAACTCAACAATAAACTGGATATTGTGCTGGGTGCCCGCTTCGACAGTTTTGAGATTGAGGTCTTTGATGTCGTTGCCAGTCAGAACAGGAGCCGTACAGACGAGAAAATAACGCCTCGCCTGGGGCTTGTTTTCAAGCCGAAGGAAAACATCTCTGTGTATGGCAGTTACAGTGAATCCTTTCTGCCTCGCAGTGGGGAGCAGTATGCGAATATCAATGGCAGCAACAATCAGCTTGACCCGGACACTTTCGATAACCTTGAAGGAGGGCTGAAATGGGATTTCAGTCAGGGCCTGAGTCTGACGGCGGCAATTTTTGAAATCCAGAAAAGTTCGCCGCAGGTGGCTGATGCAGATCCGGCAACACTGGATATCATTGATTCAGAGATCAGCGGTTTCGAACTGCAGCTGCAGGGACAATTGACCAATCAGCTTTATGTGTCTGCCGGTTACAGCAATCTGGACGGTGAGCAGGTAGAGCGCACGGGACCAACCGGTTTACGCCCCATGGAACTGCCTGAGCATATGTTTTCTGCCTGGAGTATGTATCGCTTCAATGAAAAGCTGGGCCTGTCCCTTGGTCTGACCTATCAGGATGACAGCTATATCAATAACAGTAATACTGCGGAACTGCCGGGTTATACCCGTATAGATGCAGGGGCATACTATGATCTGACGGACAAACTGCGGATTTTGTTCAATGTGGAAAATCTGGCGAATGAGGTGTATTTCCCCAATGCGCACAGTACCCATCAGGTAACGGTTGGTGCGCCCCTCAATGCCCGTATTTCGATTAGCGGCAGTTTCTAGGCTCTCTCCTCTCTCACCTCTCTCACGCAAAATGAGTTAGTGCCGGCTGAAGGGGCCTTTACAGGCCCCATATTCAGACTTTCAGATGCCTGGTAGTCACTGGGCTGATGATCAGGTAAATCTCCTGAAAAACAGCCATCAGCCTCACTATTTCCGACAGTGAACTTCCGAAATAATCTTTGTTATAATGCCGCGCTCACGCCTCAGCTACCATAATGACTGGCGTTATCGATTTTACTATTAATCATGCTAAAGGGATCCAAATCCATGAAATCACCTGTTAGGGTCGCAGTCACTGGTGCTGCAGGACAAATCAGTTATTCACTCTTATTCAGAATTGCTTCCGGTGCCATGCTGGGACCGGATCAGCCGGTTATCCTCCAGTTGCTGGAAATCACGCCGGCACTCGAAGCGCTGAAAGGCACGGCGATGGAAATCGACGATTGCGCCTTTCCATTAGTTCAGGGAATTATTCAGACCGATGATCCCAATGTGGCATTCAAGGATGCCGATTACTGTCTGCTGGTTGGTGCACGTCCACGTGGTCCCGGCATGGAGCGCAAGGATCTGCTGGAAGCCAACGCTGCCATTTTCTCTGTGCAGGGCAAGGCCATCAATGACAATGCCAGCCGCGACGTTAAGGTTATTGTGGTGGGCAACCCGGCCAATACCAACGCACTGATCGCTTATCGCAATGCTCCTGATCTGGACCCTGGCCAGTTTACTGCCATGACCCGTCTGGACCACAACCGTGCCATGGCGCAGCTGGCCCAGAAAACCGGCAAGCACACCACCGATGTTGAAGGCATGATTATCTGGGGTAACCACAGCGCTACCCAGTATCCGGATATCCATCATTGCAAGGTTGCCGGTAAAGCAGCTACTGATCTGGTTGACCAGGACTGGGTGGTCAAGGACTTTATCCCGACGGTACAGCAGCGTGGTGCCGCCATCATCAAAGCACGTGGTCTCTCCAGCGCCGCTTCCGCAGCCAATGCTGCCATTGAGCATATGCGTGACTGGGCGCTGGGAAGCAATGGCAAGATCGTCAGCATGGGGATTCCCAGCGATGGTTCCTACGGCATTGAAAAGGGTCTGATCTATTCCTTCCCGGTGACCTGTGAAAATGGCGAGTACAAGATTGTTCAGGGGCTGGAGATCAATGAGTTTTCCAGGGATTTGATGAAGAAAACTGAAACGGAATTAGCAGAAGAGCGCAACGGCGTCTCACATCTGTTACCGTAATTGGTCCAGGCAATTGCTTCTTTGCTTTCATACGTCGTTAAAAATGTACTCAGTCGGTCACGTATTCATTACATACGTTCCCTCCCTCCGTGCATTTTTGCCTAGTCTGAAAACAAATTAGCTAATTGCTTTAGAAAGTAAAAGATAGATAGTAAGAAAAGGAAGTGTTCGCACTTCCTTTTTCTTTATAGGGTAATAAAAGAGCGTGGAATTCAGGGTTTCGACAACAGATGGTGAAGCACGGCGCGGGACCTTGAGTTTTGCCCGGGGAACGGTGCAGACCCCGGCCTTTATGCCGGTTGGCACCTATGGGTCCGTGAAAGGGCTTTCGCCAGTCCAGATCGCAGAAACCGGTGCCGAAATCCTGCTGGGCAATACCTTTCATCTGATGCTGCGACCCGGCACTGAGGTAATCAGGAAACACGGCGATCTGCATGATTTCATGGCCTGGGAGAAACCCATTCTCACCGATTCCGGCGGCTTTCAGGTCTTCAGTCTGGGAGAGATGCGCAAGATTACCGAGGAAGGGGTGGCATTCCGCTCGCCAGTGGATGGTGACAAAGTCTTTCTGAGTCCGGAAAAGGCCATTCAGGTCCAGCATGACCTGGGCTCGGACATTATCATGGTGTTCGATGAGTGCACACCCTATCCGGCCACGGAAAAGCAGGCGCGGGAATCCATGGAACTGTCCATGCGCTGGGCCATACGCTGTAAAGAGGCGCATGGGGAACATGCTGCAGCCCTGTTTGGCATCGTACAGGGAGGCATGTATCCGGCCCTGCGAGAGGAGTCATTGAATGCCCTGCAGACTATCGGTTTCGATGGCTATGCCATTGGTGGCCTGTCCGTAGGCGAGCCCAAGGACGAGATGTTCAAGGTGCTGGATGCGATAGCCGCGAAACTGCCGGCAGACAGACCACGATACCTGATGGGTGTAGGTACCCCGTCTGATCTGGTCGAGGCCGTGTGGCGGGGCATCGACATGTTCGACTGTGTAATGCCAACCCGAAATGCCCGCAATGCTTATATATTCACTTCAGAAGGGGTCCTCAAGCTGCGCAATGCCCGGTACCGGGATGACCTGGACCCCCTGGATAAAAATTGCAGCTGTTACACTTGTAAAAACTTTTCCCGGTCCTATTTACACCATATGGATAAATGCCGGGAGATGCTGGGAGCTCAGCTCAATACCATCCATAATCTGCATTATTACCAGACCCTGATGGCTGATTTGCGCCATGCTATAGAACAGGGTACATTGGCCGCCTTCAGAACACGCTTCTACGAGACACAGGGCGGAGAAGACCTAAATACTTGATACAAGGCTCATACTATGGATTTCTTTATTAATTCTGCAGTCGCACAAACCACTACCGGCACCCAGACCCAGCAAAGCCCCTGGACGTCCTTTATTTTTCTGGGTGGTTTCATCCTGATTTTCTATTTCATGCTGATCCGGCCCCAGTCGAAGCGTGCCAAGGAACATAAAGCGCTGGTCGAAAGTCTGGCCAAGGGTGATGAAGTCATGACAGCGGGTGGAATTCTGGGCAAGGTCACCGCTGTTGATGAGCAGTATATTGCAGTGTCTGTGGCTGAAAATGTCGAGCTGAAAATGCAGAAATCCTCGGTATCCGCGGTATTGCCCAAGGGGACGATCAAGTCCATTGCTCAGGGAAAATAACAATCGCCGAGACCTGGTTAAATCGCTATGCTGAACAAATATCCGCTTTGGAAGAATCTGCTGGTTGTCTTTATTGTCATCATATCCGTCGTCTATGCGGCGCCGAATTTCTATCCGCCGGATCCAGCCATCCAGATTTCCCATGAAAGTGGTCTGGTGGACCAGAGTGCTCTGGATACCGCGACCGTAGCGCTGGTTTCAGATGGCATTGCCTACGTTTCTGCCGAACTCGATAACGGAACCGGTCTGATTCGGCTTGCCAACCAGAATGACCAGGGCCGTGCACAGGACATCGTGCAGCTCTCGCTGCCGGATGAATATATCGTGGCCCAGAACATGGCTGCCAACACCCCGGACTGGCTGGCAGCACTGGCTGCTTCGCCGATGAGTTACGGGCTTGATCTGAGTGGGGGTGTTCACTTTCTGATGGAGGTGGACATGGAGCAGGCCGTCGCCAATCAGTTAAGCGACTCAACAGCCATCATGCGTTCCCTGTTACGCGAAGAACGCCTGCGCTACCGCCCCCCGGTGGAAGTGGATGAGCAGAACCGTATAGTCATCCGTTTCACTGATGCTGAAACACGCCGTCAGGCAGATAACCTGATCGAAGATGAATTTCCTGACCTCATTTCACGCACGGCTGAAGTGGGTGATGACTTCATTCTTTATTACCAGCCAACTGAAGCAAGTCTTCTGCTTCTGCAGGATTATGCCCTGCAGCAAAACCTGTCTACCCTGCGTACCCGTGTCGACGCCCTGGGCGTGAAAGAGCCCAAGGTTCAGCGCATGGGACAGGACCGGATCGTGGTGGAGCTGCCCGGCATACAGGATACAACCCGCGCCAAGGACATAATTTCAACCGTGGCGACCCTGCGGTCTCATCTGGTGGCAGAACCAGGCGCAGCAGCTGGCACGACCACAGAGTACGAATATGAAGGTCTTATGCTGCCGCTGGAAAACGACATTATTGTCAGTGGCGACAGTGTGACCCAGGCGCAGTCTTCTTTCGATCCGCAAACAACCCTTCCACAGGTCAACATCACACTGGATGCTGCCGGTGCACGACAGATGAATGAAGCCACCCGCGGCAATATAGGCCGTCAAATGGCCATTCTGCTGAGTGAGACCAAGGTCAGAACCATCACGGAAATGTTACCAAACGGTGATATTGAATCCCGCTCCGAACCTTTTGAAGAAGTGCGTGTGATCTCTGCGCCGGTGATTCAGGCGGCACTCGGACGTCAGTTCAGGATTACCGGCCTGGTTGGTAATGAAGCCAATGATCTGGCTCTGCTGATTCGTTCTGGCGCCCTTGCAGCTCCCATGTACTTCCTGGAAGAGAGCACCATCGGCCCCAGTCTTGGTCAGGACAATATTGATCGGGGTGTACTTTCCGTTCAGATTGGTATGGGGCTGGTCATACTGTTCATGCTGGGGTATTACCGTCTGTTCGGGCTGATTGCCAACGTGGCGCTGGTGATCAATCTCCTCTTGCTGGTTGCGGTGATGTCAATCATTGGCGCCACACTGACCTTGCCGGGTATCGCGGGGATTGTGCTGACGCTGGGTATGTCGGTAGACGCCAACGTGCTGATTTTCGCCAGGATCAGGGATGAACTGAAAGACGGCACCAGTATTCAAAAAGCCATTGATTCGGGCTATGGCCGGGCCTTTGTCACCATTCTTGATGCCAATATTACGACGCTGCTGGTTGCCGTTATCCTCTACGCCATCGGCACCGGGCCGGTAAAAGGGTTCGCCGTAACGCTATCAATCGGGATTCTGACTTCCATGTTTACGGCTATTGTCGTGACTCGTGCCATCGTCAACCTGATCTATGGTGGTCGCCGAATCAACACGATTTCGATTGGCATGAAAATGCCGGCCATGAAAGGCAATACAGGGCAGGTGAGTACGTAATATGTTTGAGTTTAAAAACACCGTTAATTTCATGGGAGGTCGCAGGATTGCGACAATCTTCTCGGCCATCCTGATTTTGATTTCCGTGGCTTCATTTTTTGTCAATGGCATGCGCTTCGGTCTGGATTTCACCGGAGGTACGCAGGTTGAGGTTATCTATGAGCAGTCGCCAGATCTGGAGCAGATTCGTAATTCGCTGGCTGCTGCAGGTTATGAAAATTATGAAGTTGTATTTTTTGGTAGTGATCTGGATGTCGTGATTCGCATTCAGGATGTGCAGGATGAAGAACTGTTGCTGGATGAATCCGATCAGGCCGGTGACCGGGTTCTGCAGGTCCTGCGAGATAGTTCTGGTCAGAATGTGCAGCTGCTGCGGTCTGAATATATCGGGTCACAGGTTGGTGAAGAACTCAGGGATCAGGGAGGACTGGGCATGCTGGTCGCACTGATCATGATCATGATCTATATTTCCCTGCGCTTTCAGTTCAAGTTTGCTGTTGGTGCCGTGGTGGCCCTGGCGCACGACGTGATTA
>CAZKJY010000101.1:0-6787 GCA_964553165.1 uncultured Enterobacteriaceae bacterium | reverse complement strand
GGCATTGCTTTCAGTCTCCTGCTTGAAATCAATCTGCAGCTGGCGGTCATTGTTGCCTGCCTGGCGATTGCCCTGCTGCTGGTGCAAATGGAAAGCAGGCATCACCTGGCCACTGATACCATCCTCGGCATTCTGGCGCACAGCTCACTGGCTTTCGGTCTGGTGATTCTGAGTTTTACCGAGGTCAACATTAACCTCATGGCTTACCTGTTTGGCGATCTGCTGACCGTCAGCAATCTTGATCTGGCCTGGATTGCCATGGGGGTTGGTGCTGCCCTCATGCTGCTGGCACTGAACTGGAACAAACTGCTCACCATTACCCTGCATCAGGAACTGGCCCAGGTGGAAGGCCTGCCTGTAGCGAGAATCAGGCTGCTGCTCATGCTGCTTATCGCTACCGTGATTGCCCTGAGCATGCACGTGGTGGGCATCCTCCTGATCACCTCCCTGATGGTGATTCCTCCGGCCTGTGCTCGCAGCTTCTCCAACTCTCCGGAAAAAATGGCGGTATCTGCCAGTCTGATTGGCTGTCTTGCTGTTTGCGGTGGCCTGCTGGCTTCCTTCTCTCTGGATACCCCCAGCGGCCCCAGCATTGTGGTCTGTGCCGCCCTGCTGTTTTTCATCAGCTCCCTGTTCAGAAAATAGTCAGTTGCTGAACGGATTACCTTCAGCACTAATTAAGCTGACCGGCGTTGCCAATACGCTCTTGCTGTAACACAATTCAGGTGATCCTTTCCTGCGGGGAACTTCCAAGAGGCTTTTGGCCAGCAAATGACAGCTTCCATCTCCCTATCAGATCTGGGCTGGCGTCCTTTCTTTCAGCAGCAGCTCTCCCTGGAAGAGTTCGAGACTCTTGTGCCTGCTCGCATCATTGAACAGCACAAATCCATGATTACGGTTGCCAGTGCAGATGGGATCCTGTCGCTTGCACTGCATCATTCAATGCCTGCCATGGTGGTTGGTGACTGGATTTTGCTGGATAAAGACAATCGTTTTAGGCGTCTGCTGGAAAGGCTTACCTGTTTCAAACGCAAAGCCGCTGGCGACAAACTGGACTGGCAACTGATCTCTGCCAATGTCGACACGGCCTTTATCCTAAGTTCTGCCAATGAGGATTTTAATCCAAGCCGCATAGAGCGCTATCTGGCACTGGTCAATGAAGCCGGTGCAGAAGGCGTTATCGTGATAAGCAAAAGCGATCTGGCTGACGCTCCTGAAGAATTCGTTGCCAGATTGCATAAGCTGGACAGCCATCTGTGCGTTGAAACCATCAACTGCCTCGATCCGAACAGCGTATCCAGACTCAAACCCTGGTTGAAAACAGGGTCCACCGTCGTTGTCCTCGGCTCTTCCGGTGTCGGTAAATCAAGCCTGATCAACACCCTGTTGGGTGAGGAAAAACAGGAGACTGCCGGCATCCGTGAAGATGATGCCAAAGGCCGGCATACAACCACACGCCGTTCACTTATTGCTATCCCAGGAGGCGGACTGATCCTGGATACGCCGGGCATGCGTGAAATTCAACTGGCTGACAGCAGTGACGGTATTGCCAGAACATTCTCAGACATCGAGGCCCTGGCAAGACAGTGTCGCTACCAGGACTGTCAGCACCAGCGTGAACCCGGCTGTGCCGTCAAAAGCGCCATTGAATCCGGAAAGCTTGAGCAAAGACGTCTGGATAACTATCACAAACTGCTGCGGGAAGAGGCGTCCAATTCCGCCAGCCTTGCCGAAAAACGCGCCAAAGACAAAGCGCGCGGTAAATTTTACAAGCGCACCATGAGCGATGCCCTGAAACTGAAAGGTCGCTGAAACAGCATCTTTTAACTGGCAAACGTCAGATACTCTTGTCCCTGCTTTCCTTTCCCTCTCGATATTTTGCTGCCCTTCGCCTATCCGAAGCGTTAGAATCGCCAGGCTTGTTTGTTTACTTCTTTCAGGCCGTCAGAGCACGCTAGATGTTTGGGTTCGGTAAACGCTCTTCCTCCAATCCGGAAAATTACTATCACCGGGAAGGCGACACTTTTCTGGTTGAAATCAAGCTCAATGAAATACGGCAGTTATTCAATTCGCTGGATCCCTCCCCTTTTCGCGAAAAGGATCTTGATCCGGAAGCCCGCGACTACATAGTCGATTCTGTGCGGGAGTTTCATCTGGACTCACCGGTCAAACTTGTATTCTATTTACCCTCAACACTCTGCAATGCGGAAACGGACACGCTGTTCACGGATGCGATCCACAACTTTTTTGCCTACCGGTCGGAAATTGCTGCCAAGGAGCTGCGCTATTCACACCAGCAGGGGCGTCGGGCCTTAGGCATTGGCTTGCTGTTTTTGCTGTTCTGCCTTGGTGCCCAGCAGTTCATTGCTGCACTGGCAGAAGGTCGTTTGCTCTGGTTGATTGCCCAGGAAGGTTTTCTGATTACAGGCTGGGTTGCCATGTGGCGCGCCATCGATATTTTTCTCTATGAGGCCTGGAGCATCCGTCGCAATCGCAGGCTTTATGACAAGCTCGCAGACATCCCGGTAGAGATTCGTGCCAGTCAGCCGGCCAAGCCATAAGCATTCTGATACGTTGCCCTGGCAATAGCCTGCCCGGCTTAATACACTCTGCAGCTAAGTGTCATTCCTTAACAACAGGCAAAATAACTGATGAATACACCTGGCTACATCCTTCTGGTTAAATTCAGATCACCCCTCAGTCTTGAAGAGGCAAGGAAAGTCATCGACAACCGTTTGCCTGAATTTCAGGCCCTGTCCGGTTTGCAACAGAAATACTATACCTACGAGCCGGAGACAGGTGACTACGCAGGCGTCTATTTATGGGACAGCGCTGAGGCACTGGATGCATTTCGGGCATCTGAATTGCGTAAAACTATCGCACTGGCCTATAAAACCGAAGGTCAGCCGCGGGTGGAAGTCCTCCAGGTGATCAAACCACTGCGGCCGTAACTTGTCTGGTCATTTCCGTATTTCGTCATTTTTGGACCAGGTACTTCACACCATCTGTGCCTGAAGGCGCTACAGGGCAGCTTACCCCGGGTTTTACAGGATCCGGCAACCAGCAGCGGTTTTAGCGCAGTCATCCTTCTTTGGACACAAATCACTAAATTGCCCTGATGTTGTCAGTTTATTGCCATCTTTCCCGGCATAATATGGGCTGTGGAAAACCGCCCGGCATAACTGTCCTGGGAATTGAGGCTATGAAAAAACTGTTTGAATACTCACGCATTGCTGTGCTTTTGCTGGGCCTGCTGATTGGTGTTCAGGTTCCCGGTTTTGTGGATGACTACCAGCGCTTGCTGGAGGCCCGGGCGATGGAATCGGCTCTCAGTGTCAGCGAATTTCAGGATGATGCCGACCGCTTTTTTGATGGCGATCTGAACAGGCTGATTGCCTATTACCAGAGCCGTGAAGACCTGGTCATTATCAGTGGTGGCGAAAGCATTGAGGCTATCGTTGCCCGCAGTCGCTACCTGGCAGATGCGCTGGCACAGTTTAATCAGTCCCTGCTCAGCGCCTATTATCAGGTATTCATGGCACCGGTCCCCGAGGTCCGGGAACAAATTCGCGAAAGCTATCAGTACGCCGTTACGCTGAATGCCTCTGCCGTCGTCAGTGGCATCAGTCTGGCACTTGTTGGCATGCTTCTGTTTGAGCTGATCTGTTTTATCCTTGGCCTTACGTCACGCGGTATTGTTAGGCTGTTCAGTCCCCGCAGACGACATCGGAAGCAATTATTATGAATGGTTCAAACCCAGGCAACCCCGACCCGGATGATCTGGGTTTTACCTATACCGTCAACAAGGCGGAAGAGCTTCACATTATCCGGGGCGGACGCACCGTCAGTATTCTGCGGGGGCCCAACGCTTCCAAAGCGATTCTGAAGCTGAGTCAACTGCCCTTCAGCAGACAGCAGCAACTGCTGGCCAGACTCAGCGGGAATTACAGGCGCGGAAACGAAAAGCTCTCCCGCGCTTAGCACGTGGATTTTTCCCTCTATCTGTGTTGTTATATTTGCAGCTTATTTATCCTGCAGATTAACTATGCACCATTCAATCAGCCTCCTTTTCAAAGGCTTTGTCCTTCTTTTCTTTCTTTGTCTGGGGCCCTTTGTCCAGGTTGTTCAGGCAGCCAGCAATGATCTGGAAGTGCTTCAGTCGGCGGTAGAAACCCGTGAACGGGCCTTTGCACAAAGCATGGCGGACCGTGATCTGACTGCCTTTGCCGAGTTTGTTTCTTCTGAAGCCGTGTTTTTTAATGGCAATGAGCCCCTGCGCGGCCATGACACCATTGTCAGCGCCTGGTCTGTCTTTTTTGAGGGCGAGGATGCGCCCTTCTCCTGGTACCCCGATGTAGTACAGGTACTGGATTCGGGAGATCTCGCACTGAGTTCCGGCCCCGTGCTGAATCCAGCCGGAGAGACTGTCGGACGTTTCAATTCAGTCTGGCGTCTGGAAGCGGATGGCGAGTGGCGTGTCGTTTTTGACAAGGGCGCCTGATCAGGTAAACCATTAACAGACATAGGAAGTCCGATGAACATTCATGAGAAGATCAACTACGTGGAATTTGCTTCCGCCAATATCCCGGAGACCAAGCGCTTTTTCTCTCAGGTCTTCGGCTGGACCTTTGAAGACTACGGCCCTGACTATACGGCTTTTGCCGGGGAAGGACTGGACGGTGGATTTTTCACAGCTGACAAGGCTGCTTCCACCGAAAACGGCTCGGCGCTGATTATTTTCTACAGTGAAGACCTGCCTTCAACGCTGGCGAAAGTGAAGCATGCCGGCGGCAACATAGTCAGGGATATTTTTTCTTTTCCGGGGGGACGGCGATTCCATTTTACGGAACCGGCTGGCAATGAATTTGCGGTCTGGTCGGATCGTTAGGCTGATCCTACAATCGCGCTTTTTCTACCATCGCGCGCGGAGAACTTCGTAGTTGAAGGCCATTTTTTCCGGATCATGCGGGGTCTTGAAGAAGCCCTGAAAATGGCCATTCGGGTTGATCAGGGCGATTTCCCCACTGTGATTAACCAGGTAGTTTTCACCGACTCCGGGGACGTAGCCAAAGGCAATATTGAGTTGCGAGGCGAAATTGAAAATATCGATATACTCGCCACTCAGGCCCAGATAGTACTCATTGAAATAGCCGACATATTCACGCAGTTTTTCCGGGGTATCCCGCTGCGGGTCGACACTGACCATGATCACCTGAGTATCATCCATGTAATCCCCCTCCGCCTCCAGGATTTGTGAAAACTGGTTGAGCGTCGCCATGGTCAGCGGGCAGATATCAGGGCAGTAGGTGTAGCCAAAAAAGATCAGCGTCCATTTCCCCTGCAGCAAGGTAAGGTCAACGGGTTCGCCGTTGAAATCTATCAGCGAAACCTCATTGATCCGACGCGGGATTTCATAGACAAACAGCCCGTTTTCGGAAAGCTGTTCATTGGTCATTGCAACCGGCGCCAGAATCCGGTTCAGGGTCAGACCCAGTACCAGCGCCATGAAGGCCACGCAGGAAATAACAGTCTTGGCGACACCTTTTTGCATATCAGAGGTAATGGTCAATCAGCAGCGCAATAAACAGCGCCAGCAAATAAAAAATGGAATAGCGGAAGGTTTTCAGTGCCGTGTCCTGTCTGGAGCCCACCATCAGTTTGACGGACCAGTACATGAATCCTGCGCCCAGTATCAGCGCTGCTGCCAGATAAAAGATTCCGCTCATGCCCGTCAGATAAGGCAGGATACTAACAATCAGCATAATGATGGTATACAGCAGGGAATGCAGCTTGGTCAGAGCATCGCCATGGGTGACCGGCAACATGGGAATATCCGTCTTGGCGTAATCCTTTTTACGGTGGATGGCCAGGGGCCAGAAATGCGGAGGGGTCCAGGCAAAGATGATCAGCACCAGCAGCAAACCACCCGGATCAACGGTTCCGGTGACAGCTGTCCAGCCCAGCAGAGGCGGCATGGCCCCGGAAAGCCCTCCGATAACAATGTTCTGCGGCGTCGCCCGCTTCAGATATCCGGTGTAGATAATGGCGTAGCCGATAAAGGATGCCAGTGTCAGCCAGGCACACAGGGGATTGACCAGAAACAGCAGGATCGCCATGCCCAGCAGGCAGATCGCCAGAGCAAAAACGAGTGCCTGCATCGGGGTTACCTTGCCCTGTGGAATGGGTCGCTTCAGGGTCCGCTGCATGAGGGTATCGATACGGTAATCAATCAGGTGGTTGATGACTGCACCCGCACTGGCTACCAGGGCTATGCCCAGGTTCCCCCAGATAAGCGCATCCAGCGGCACCATGCCGGGCACAGCCAGAAACATACCCACCAGGGAGGTCATGATCATCATCATGACCACCCGCGGTTTGCACATTTCGTAATAGTCACGCCATGTGGCTTTTTTGCTGATAGAGATTTCGTTCATGGCTAAAACATTGCGCTCGTGGTTTTATACAGACGGTAATTAAGCGTCACCAGACTGAGCAATAATAAAGCCCCGCCGGCATTGTGGGCAACCGCCACCCAGAGCGGGAGTGAAAAAACGACATTGCTGATGCCCAGCCCGAGCTGCACCAGCAACAGGCCCAGAATAATATGACTCAAGCCTTTTAGCGGGGTATGCGCACTGTTCCGATATAGCTGCATGATCAGAAACAGCAGATAGACAGTGACAACCACAGCGCCAACCCGGTGCACAAAATGAATGGCCACTCGGGCTTCTCCGTCCAGCTGCCCACCCAGGTAGTTGGGGCCAATATGCTGGAAAAAATTAAACCC
>CAZKJY010000100.1:0-6829 GCA_964553165.1 uncultured Enterobacteriaceae bacterium | reverse complement strand
GAGAAGCCAGGAGCTATCCGACTGAATATTGTGGCTGTCGGAAAAATAAAAGCGGTCCTTGCCCTGGATGCCAAAATTCAGTTCCAAGTCGGGCATAAACTGATAGCTTGCTCCGAGAGAATACTGATAGGAGGGGGCATGTGCCTGCTCACGTCCACTGAGATCATCACCGGCGGAATTGATAAAATTGTCATAGCGGGTATGTAAAAGACCCAGAGCAAGATTTACTGTCCAGCGTTCTGCAGGGAGCCAGTTGGCACTTAATTCCAGTCCGTAATTGCGACCTTCGGCAGCATTGCCGATATAGTCAATAAATTCTGTGCTCATATCGGGCCGAAGCCGGGTTGTGGAACTGGCAATCTGGACATCGTTTCTGTCCATATAGAAAAGTGCAGCTTGCAGCTGTATCTGCTGGGTCGGGGAAAGCATCTTGTAGCCCAGCTCATAATTCCATAACTGTTCTCTGCCAAATTCGCGCAAGTCCGCATCAAGCGTTCCATCGGTATTGAAGCCGCCAGCCTTGTAGCCCCTTGAGACACTCAGATACCAGAGGGCATTCTCATTGCTGGTGTAGTTAAAGGCCAGTTTGCCGCCTTGCAGGTTTTCATCCGGGGTGAAATTCAGACTGCCGCTGTCCTGGTAAGTCGATTCGAAGCGTTCCAGTCGAAATCCCAGGTCTACCGACCAGCGTGGTGTAAGGCGGGTAGTGCTTTCAGCAAACACAGCCAGCCTGTCGATATCAAAGCTGCTGGAAAAAGGACTGGCCAGATAGGTATAGAGTCGGGTGAGATCAACATCCTGCTCCAGACTATAGAGACCCAGTACCCAGGAAGTCCGGCCACTGAATAACAGGCTGTTTTCCTTTGACAGCAGGCGCAGTTCAGTACTGCGGGTTTTACGATTGCGGAAATACTGGTCTGTAGACGAATATTCGTCCGGGTGCAGGCCAACGTAACTCCAGTCCTCGTCATAGGCGTAGCCAATATCAGCATCTGACGCGGCGACAATAAACTGAATATCCGCCAGGTTGAGACTGTTCAGATTGAGCGTGCTGCTCAGGTAGTTCGCCTGCAGCCGGTCAAAGCCGGGCTGATCAGAAAGGGTGTCACGACCGTTGTCCAGTGAGAACGCGTCATAGCCATTATCGAGATCAACCTGTGAAAGTGTGAAATCCAGACGGACATCCTCGCTCACCTGCCAGCGTAGTTTGCCCCTGAGCATGCTTTCATCCCGCTGGTTGCCCGGCCTGTTCAGCGTCAGATTCTGGCTGAAGCCATCGGCACGGGAGCGCTGCGCGCTGAGGCGATACTGGAGACTTTCACTGAGCGGTCCGCTGAGGTAGCCCGCAATAGAGCGCGAACGGTAATTGCCCAGATCAAGCTGCAGACCCGCACCCGTTTCCGGGGTAGGAGCCTTGCTCTGAATGTTTATGAGCCCAGCCAGGGCATTGGAACCATAGCGTGTTCCCTGGGGACCCATCAGCACTTCTACCTGTTCCACGTCATAAAGCAGGGCAGCGTTTCCGGCACCTGAAAAATCGACATTATCAATCATGACGCCGACCGAAGAATTCAGAGGCTCTGCAAACTGTCCGCGTTCACCAATGCCGCGAATCTGATAAAAACGTGCACGATTGCCACCGGAGGCAAAATTCAGATTTGGAATATCCAGCAGGATTTCTTCGATATGCCGAGCGTGGCGATCTGCAATCCTTACGTCATCAAGGACACTGATGCTGCTGGAAATCTCTTGCAGTGACTGCCGACGGTAGTCGGCATTAACGACAATCTCACCGATCACCGGATTATCCTGTGCCGGTAGCTGCCCGCTTTGGAAAAGTAAAAGGAAACCGAGAGAGAAATAGTATTTTACTGACATGCTGCTCCGTAAAGTGATCACTGGCGGAGCAAATAAGCGACCGTGACAGGCACGGTCAGTTCCTATTCCTACGCCAGTATTAACTGGTTCAGGTTCAAAGGGTTCGTTTAAAAACATCTCAGGCCGTAGCCACCCCTCAGGATGCAGGCAATGTATTACAGACAGGAAAGATTTTCAAGTCGGAAAAATCTGGCAGTTGCGGGAAGTCTGAAGTCAAAGCTGTTTGTATGAAGTGCAGGCTTGTATGCAGATAAGCTGTTGCAATAGAGTTCTTCGCGCTTTGCCGGAATGAAAGCAGATTAAAATTCAATCAGATACACTAGCCAATCGGCTGGTCAATTGCCGAAAAATGTCTGATAATTGAACATGGTTCAAAGCTGGCCCTGCTGTCAGCATGGAATCAGCCAGATAAAACGGGAATTTGCTGGAAAATTTATTATTTTTCTCCCGGAAGCAGATTTTTTCAATTATCATGGTTGCAGATTCCAGATAACTTTCGAGAAGTTGTCGGTCCCATTATACAAGGATCTGGTAACCGGTTTGATTTGAAAATCCACTATCTTAAGTGATTGAAATAAAGGAAATGGCAAAGACAACCAGCAGTACAGAAGCCTATATCGATCATATCGTAAATGAGCTCAATCTTTCCGAGTCAGAAAGACCGAGCTTGGGAAACTGGGCCCGTGTCGGTACAACACTAGGGGCCCTGTGTCTGAAGCTGGGCCTTCTGGATATGGAGCAGATTAACAATCTTCTTGAACTGCAGGATCAGACAGGTGGCCTGTTCGGAGATGTTGCTGTTGAGTTGAGTTATCTGTCGGAAGAACAGGTCCGGAAATTGTTGTTAATCCAGAAATGGACACGCAGGATTGATATTCTCGATCGGCTTTTTATCAATGACAGGATTGATGAAGAGCAACTGAAAAAGCTTTCCAAAGCGCTCATCGAACTATAATTCGTTTTTATAAACAGCGGCAAAAATCTGCCGAAAGCGCTGCATAGTGCTACCTCCTACGGCAGTGTACATAATTCCGTATTCTTTCAGTTTTTTCTGGTAGCGTCTGAATAGTTCACGCCGGTCATTCTGGTTTTCCCGTAATTCGTCCCCCTCCCAGGGAATCTGCCAGTCACAGAGTATGTAGTGACGGTTTTGTGTTTCCAGACTGTGGTTAAAATTATCAAGTATCCAGGCGTCACATTTCCCGTATTTGACTTCACTCCAGATAATCATTACCAGCAGGTCAGTATCGCACACCAGACGTTGAGGATTGCCTGCAAGTAATTTTTCTTCTTCAGCCTGTTGCATGCCGGCAATCGCCAGCAGGTCGCTTTGCTGATACTGGAAGTCTGCATTCTGCTGGCGTTTCTGCTGAAGATAGGCTCTTGACTGTTCAGTTACCAGCGGCACTGACCAGTATCCTGCCAATGCCGTAGCCAGAGTTGTTTTGCCGCAGGACTCAGGTCCTGTGAGGACGTAGATATAGGGTTTCACACGCTTGACTGTATGGGTTTAGAGTGGCTGTGCCTCGCTGTCAAGTTCGACAATGTTATAACCCAGTTCACGCAGGGAAGGTTCAATGCTGGCCTTGTCACCAACGACAACAATGATCATTTCCTCAACCGGCAGATGTTCTACCGCCAGCGCATTGACCTGTTCGATACTGAGCTGGTTGATGATTTCCTGCTGTCTGCTGACAAAATCGCTGGACAGATCGTATTCGACAATCTGGGCCAGTAGGCCTGCTTTCTGGCGCGGTGTTTCGTAATCCAGCGCTTCACTCTGGCCGATGGCGCTCTTGGTGAAGGCCAGTTCTTCAGCCGTAATGCCCTGATCTCTGTACTGGCTGATTTCATTCATGAACTGCACGATGGAATCAGCCGTTGAATCGGTGCGCACACTGGCGGAAGCCGTAAAAGGTCCAGGATAGCGGGTCGCGGAAAAACTGCTGCGGGCACCGTAGGTATAACCTTTGTCCTCACGCAGATTGAGATTGATACGACTGCTGAAAGCGCCACCGAGGACATAGTTCATCAGGAAGCGTTCAAAATATTCACCGGTGGCATCATAGGTGAGATCACTCATGTAGCCGATACGGATTTCCGACTGAGGGGCAGCAGGCTTGTCGATCAGATACAGCGTGTTTTCAGTTATCTCCGGGCTTGCCGGCATCTCCGGCAGAGACACATTCTCATCCGGCAGATTCTGCAGGAAAGACAGTTTGCCTAACACCTGATCACGCGTGAGGTTGCCAATAACAACCACGTCCAGTGCCTGGGAAACCAGACTTTCACGGCTGAAGTTCTGGATGTCTTCCAGGCTGATATTCTGCAATGTGTCTACCTGGCCGTAGGCAGGGATGGAAAAGGGATGGGCTTCACCGTAAACCAGTTTGCGATAGGCGTTGGAAGCAATGGTGTTGGGCTGTTCCTTGTCCGCTTCGATACTTTCTATCTGCTGCTGACGTAAACGGGCCAGGTCATCTTCGGTGAACACAGAGTGGAAAAGGCGTTCTTCCAGCAAGGCCAGGGTGGCATCCAGGTTGCGTTCAATACTCTGCAGGCTGATGGTGGTGCCTTCCTGGCCTGCACTGACGTTGATGAAACTGCCGAGTTTATCCAGTTCGATTTCGAATTCCTCAGCGCTGAACTGCTCAGTGCCTTCATTCATCATTTCTGCCGTAAGACTGGCCAGGCCATATTTATCCGCTGGTTCCAGCAGATGACCGCCGTCAAAGTTCAGGGTGATATTGACCATCGGAATTTCAGTGCTCTGGGTGGCGATGATTTCAATGCCATTATCCAGCGTGGTTTCCCAGTATTCAGGCATGATGACCAGCGGACTGGGACCAGCCTCTGGTCTTAGCTCACGGTTGAAGCTGGATACAACATTGCGCTCCTCAAGTTCATCCAGATCGCTGTCCAGACGGCTGAGGCGTGCAGGGATGCTGTAATTGTCAGGTTGGGCCTGACCTTCGGGATCATTGCCCGGAACGATGCTCTGGATAACGGCGGGCTTGTCCTTGATATAGGTATTAAAAACCCGCAGCACATCCTCCTTGCTCAGGCTCTGGATGGCTTCAAGTTCCTCAGGAATGATATTCGGGTTGTCGTAAAAAGTCTGGTAATAGGCCAGTTGTGAAACTTTGCCACTGACACTGGCAAGGCCGTTGATCAGATTGGCTTCCTGCTGTGCCTTGTATATTTGCAGATCCTCATCGGAAATGGAGGAGGCATCAAAATTTTCGAGGACTGCACGCATTTCCTGTTCAAACTGGCTTAGCGGAATGCCGGGATAAGGCATGACATAGAAGGTCAGGGAACCTGCGAGTTCCATGGTGTTATCGAAACCGGTGGCGGTGATAGCCTTGTTGGTCAGTACAAATTCCTTGTAAAAAACTGATTTTCGTCCGCCGGTAATAATGTTGTTCAGCGCTTCAAGTGCGACCCGGTCCGGATGGTCAATGGCGACAGTCGGGTAGGTAAACAGCAGAGCCGGGAAACGGATGTTTTCATCAACATAGGAAACATACCGGTCAGCATCCAGGGTGACAGGTTCGAGTTCATCGGATGAGACCGCCGGGCCTGCCGGAATTTCGCCGAAGTATTTATTGGCCAGTTGCAGCACTTCCATTTCATCGACATTGCCACCAACGGTCAGGGTGGCATTGTTCGGGCCGTACCAGCGCAGGAAAAAATGTTTCAGGTCGTCCAGAGTGGCGGCATCCAGATCTTCCGGATAGCCGATAACCGGCCAGGAATAGGGGTGTTCTGGTGGATACAGGGCTGCCGAATTGATTTCATTGAAACGGCCATAGGGACGGTTATCCACATTCTGTCCGCGCTCGTTTTTAACGGTAGCACGCTGGATTTCAAATTTTTCCTGGGTGACTGCGTTCAGTAAAAAACCCATGCGGTCTGATTCCAGCCAGAGCATGGTTTCCAGCTGATTGCTGGGAACCGTTTCGAAATAATTGGTGCGGTCATTGTTGGTGGTACCGTTCATGGTGCCGCCGGCTTCAGTAACAATACGGAAGTGCTCGTCATCGCCGACATGTTCGGAACCCTGAAACATCATGTGTTCAAAAAAATGGGCGAAGCCGGAGCGGCGGGGTTCCTCCCGGGCTGAGCCAACATGATAGGTCACATCAACACGCACAATCGGATCGGAGTGGTCTTCATGAATGATCAGGGTCAGACCGTTTGCGAGACGGAATTTACTGTAGGGAATCAGTAATTCGTCAGCATCCCCTTCAACTCTCTCCAGTAAGGTGATGCCTGCCGGAATGCCGCCTGAGTCAGTGGCAGGCGCATTGCTGGTCAGGTTGCTGTTTACTGAGTCCGGTGCAGTCTCACCACAGGCAATTAGCAAACAACAGATGGCAGCGATAAGCAGTTTTGAATTAAAAATATGAGAAAAATCGCGCATCACGAGCCTCTTGTGTGTTCGTCAATATGGCCGGAATTAAAGCACAACAAATAAATGCCTGCTAGCCATGTGCCCCGGAATCCGATAGTTTTAACGAGACAGTACAGGAGAAGACAGTATGTTTGATGAACTCATGCGCAACCTTTCCAGGGTTCTGGCAGACAATCCGCTGACAGAATTGTTTTCCCGCTCTTACTACAGCTTTCCGATCATGGAAGTCATCCATGTGCTGAGCTACGGCGTCTTTTTTGGCGGCATGATCATGCTGGATCTCCGTTTGTTGGGTGTTGGACGTTTCATCTCCAGCCAGCAGACGATGCGTTACATTCTGCGCATTGCCTGGATTGCTTTTGCGCTGGCAGTCGGCAGTGGCATTCTGTTCTTCTTTGTGACGCCCTGGGAGTATCCGGTAAATCCGGTATTCCAGACCAAGATGCTGCTGATACTGCTGGCGGGCCTCAATGCCCTGTACATGCATAAATTCCTGCTGGCAGAGATCAATCACTGGGACCTGGACGTGGCGCC
>CAZKJY010000099.1:0-6832 GCA_964553165.1 uncultured Enterobacteriaceae bacterium | reverse complement strand
CCATCGAACCCTGTTCCATGTGTGCCGGTGCCATGGTCCATGCCAGAATAAGTCGACTGGTTTACGGTGCCAGTGAGCCCAAGGCCGGGGTGGCAATCTCCCGGGAGCGTTTCTTTGAGCGGGACTTCCTCAACCATCGGATTGCCATCGAAGGGGGTGTGCTAGCCGGGCAGTGCAGTGAGCTCATCAGTGCATTTTTCAGGGAAAAGCGTCAGGCCTAAAACGCTTGCCGGGAGGCAACAGAATAAAATTCAAACTGACGGACTGGCCGTCACTTCTTAAGCTATAAACGGGGCAGAATTTTCAGTATCATAAACCCTGCTCTGTTATCACTTTCCAGTCCGAACCTAAGGTTGTAATCAAGAATGCTAAGTTTGCATGGTGCTCCGGCTTTTTCCATACTGACCACGCAAAAACTGCTTAGCAACATCCAGAAGACCCTGCCCGCTGTTGATCATCTCGAAACCCGTTTTATTCATTTCGCCGACATCGACGGGGAACTGGACGACGGAGAAATGCTGCTGCTCAGGACCCTGCTGACTTACGGTCCCAAAGCTGCTGCCATGGAAGAAAGCCACTCGGGCACGATCTACGTGGTCGTACCGCGCCCGGGGACCATTTCACCCTGGTCCTCAAAGGCCACAGACATTGCTCATAACTGCGGCCTGACCAGACTGAAACGGCTGGAGCGGGGCATCCTGTTTCAGGTACACAGCCAGTCGGCACTGGATGAGAAAGCGCTGTTGCCTTTTCTTCATGACCGCATGACCCAGAGTGTGTTGTTGAGTGAAAAGGATGCTGAAATCCTGTTTGCTTCGGCTGAACCCCGCCCCATGCAGAATGTGGATATCCTCAATGGCGGTCGTGAGGCGCTGGTGGAGGCAAATACCAGTATGGGACTGGCGCTGGCTGCGGATGAGATAGACTATCTGGTGACAAGCTTTTCCGCGCTGGGCCGAAATCCCAACGACATCGAACTGATGATGTTTGCCCAGGCCAATTCAGAACATTGCCGCCACAAGATATTCAATGCCTCCTGGACGCTGGATGGTCAGGCACAGGCACATTCCCTGTTTGGCATGATCCGCAATACCTACAAATGCCACAGTGAGGGTGTGCTGTCGGCCTACAAGGACAATGCTTCGGTCATGCAGGGTATGACTGCTGGTCGTTTTTTTCCCGAACCCGGCACGCGCAGTTATCAGTATCATCAGGAACCGATTCATATCCTGTCAAAAGTTGAGACCCACAATCATCCGACGGCGATTGCGCCACATCCCGGGGCTTCGACAGGTTCGGGTGGAGAAATTCGCGATGAGGGCGCCACCGGAACCGGTGCCAAACCGAAAGCGGGACTCACCGGCTTCACGGTTTCCAACCTGAAGATTCCCGGCGCCGAGCAGCCCTGGGAGCTGGATAACGGCAAGCCGGGTCATATCGCGTCGGCCCTGGACATCATGCTGGAGGGACCAATTGGGGGAGCTGCTTTCAATAACGAATATGGCCGTCCTAACCTGTGTGGTTATTTCCGTACTTTTGAACAGCTGATGCCGCAATCGGTGTTGCCTGATGGCCAGGTCGATATCCGCGGCTATCACAAACCCATCATGCTCGCAGGTGGGCTCGGCAATATTCGTGAGCAGCATGTGCAGAAAAAGGATATTCCGGTCGGCGCCAAACTGATCGTGTTGGGCGGGCCGGCCATGCTGATCGGTCTGGGTGGGGGCGCGGCTTCCTCAATGGCTGCCGGGACCAGCTCGGAAGCGCTCGATTTTGCTTCGGTACAGCGCGATAACGCCGAAATGGAGCGTCGCTGTCAGGAGGTTATTGATTATTGCTGGCAGCAGGGGGCCGACAATCCGATCCGCTTTATCCATGATGTTGGGGCAGGGGGCTTGTCCAATGCCTTACCGGAACTGGTCAAGGATGCTGACCGGGGCGGTGCATTTAATCTGCGCGACATTCCCAATGCTGAAGCCGCCATGTCACCAATGGAAATCTGGTGCAATGAGGCACAGGAGCGCTATGTGCTGGCTGTGAGCGACGGTGATCTGGCGCGCTTCGAAGCTGCCTGCCGGCGGGAGCGTTGTCCTTTCGCCATTGTCGGAGAGGCCACCGAGGAGATGAAGCTCACCCTGGAGGATACCTGGTTTTCCAACCAGCCCATTGACCTGCCGATGTCAGTCCTGTTTGGTAAACCGCCGAAAATGCATCGTGATGTCCGGAGTATCAAACAGGAATTCAGCAAGCTGGATCGCACCGGCATTACCCTCGAAGATGCTGCCGAACGAATCCTGCAACTCCCTACGGTGGGCAGCAAGAGCTTTCTGATCACGATCGGGGATCGTTCGATCACCGGTATGGTGGCACGCGAACAGATGGTTGGGCCCTGGCAGGTGCCGGTAGCCGATGCGGCTGTCACCGCCATGTCCTACGATTCCAATTACGGTGAAGCCATGGCCATGGGGGAAAAAACACCAACAGCCATCATCGATGCCCCGGCATCGGGACGCATGGCAGTTGCTGAAGCCATCATGAATATCGCCTGTGCCCGTATTGGGAAACTCGGTGACATCAAACTATCTGCCAACTGGATGGCAGCTGCCGGTTTTCCGGGAGAGGATGCCAAGCTTTATCAGACCGTTCAGGCTGTGGGCATGGAATTGTGTCCGGAACTGGGGATCACGATCCCGGTTGGCAAGGATTCCATGTCCATGCGGACAGTGTGGCAGGATCGCGACACACAACAGCAAAAGAGTGTCACGGCGCCTTTGTCACTGATTATTTCTGCTTTCGCACCGGTGCAGGACATCCGCAAAACACTGACCCCGCAATTGCGCAGTGACCGTGAGGCAAGACTGTTACTGGTGGGTCTGGGACTGGGTTCCAGTCGCCTGGGTGGTTCCGCACTGGCCCAGGTCTACAATCAACTGGGCTACCGGGTGCCGGATCTGCACAGTGCTGAAGATCTGCGCAACTTCTTTGATTTCATGCAGGAAGCCAATGAGCAGGGCCTGATACTGGCCTATCACGATCGCTCCGATGGCGGACTCTTTGTGACGCTACTGGAAATGGCCTTTGCCGGTCGTTGCGGACTGTCCATTCATCTCGGTGGAATCACCAGCCGGGAATTTTTACTGGATTGCCTTTTCAATGAGGAGCTCGGCGCGGTCATACAGGTCGAGACCGGCAAACTCCCGGCCCTGCGTGAACTGGCGGAAGGTTATGGCCTCAATGATATCTGTATTGAACTGGGTGAAGCAGTTCCCGGTGATGATGTGTACTTTTATTTTGAAGGTGAGGACGTGCTCAGTGGCACCCGCTCTGAGTACCAGAGGCTATGGGCCAAAACTTCCTATGAAATCCAGCGCATACGTGACAACACCGAATGCGCGGAGCAGGAATATGATCTGATAAGAGATAACAGGGATCCTGGTCTCAATGCACGACTGAGCTTCGATATCAATGAGGATATCTCTGCGCCTTACCTGAATCACCGTCCCAAACCCCGGATTGCCATTCTGAGGGAACAGGGCGTGAATTCTCAGATGGAGATGGCGGCGGCATTCGACCGTGCTGGCTTTGACTGTATTGATGTTCACATGAGTGACATCATCAGCGGTGAAGTCAGTCTGGCCCAGTTCAATGTCCTGGCAGCCTGCGGTGGTTTCTCCTACGGGGATGTGCTTGGTGCCGGCGAAGGCTGGGCCAAGTCGATTCTTTTTAATGAACGGGCCAGAAAGGAATTCGAAGCCTTCTTTAATCGTGACAGTACCCTGGCACTTGGCATCTGTAATGGCTGTCAGATGATGTCCAATCTGCATGAACTCATTCCAGGCGCATCACACTGGCCGCATTTTGTCCGGAACAGTTCAGAACAGTTTGAAGCCCGGACAGTTATGGTGAGTATTCCAGAGAGCCCTTCCGTGTTCATGGAAGGCATGGTGGGTTCTCGCTTCCCGATTGCGGTTGCGCATGGTGAGGGCAGGGCAGAATTCAGCAATCGTGACATTCAGCAGCAGACGCTTACCAGCGGTACCATCTGTATGCAGTTCGTGGATAACTACGGCAACATTGCCACCAAATATCCTGCCAACCCCAATGGCTCTCCCTATGGCATCGCAGGACTCTGTAACGCTGATGGCCGCTTTACCATCATGATGCCCCATCCAGAGCGGATCTTTCGTGCCGTCTGCAATTCCTGGCGTCCCGATGACTGGCAGGAAGATGGTCCCACCATGCGTATGTTCCGCAATGCCAGACACTGGTTGAGCTAGTTCTTTAATTCGCGTCAGAAAATAGGCATGACTACGGGGAAAAGTGTGCTGAAACTTTTTTTCCGGTATATTTTGTTTAGGTTTTCGAGTCTCAGCTTTTGAACAGAAATTTTTATTTAAGAGCATATCAACTTGCTTTCGTGTCTGTGATTTTCTGGGTTCTGACCTCTGAAAGTCATGCTCAGCCATCGGTTGGTTATGTCTTATCAAGTACTGCCAATTCTAGCGTCATCACCCGTAGTACAGGCACACAAATTCCAGCCAGGCGTCGTACAGACCTTTTCGTGGGAGATACACTTACCACCCGTAGCAATGAAACTTTGATATTGCGCATGCTGGAAAGCAGTGAGATTCATTTATACTGTCAAAGTCAGTTACTAATCAGACAATATCCTCAGACCCAGAGATTGACGCCAATCATCCTGGAGCTTATATCAGGAAATATGCGCGTCATTGATGGCAGAGTCAGGGATCAGGATTTTACCGTGATTACTCCCGTAGCGACGCTTGAACAGAACAAAGCCAGTTTTGAAATTATCCAGGAGTCACCAACTCGGTATTTATTTGCCCTGTATGACGGCACGATGAGGCTCTCAAGTCCACAGGGTGAAGTCATTCAGGATGCCACTGAAGAACCCCGATTCTTGAGTTTTCCACAGGGCGGGATGCCCGAAATTCTAACAGCTGCTGAATATCTCAGTCGCCGTACAGTGGTTTGTACAGCAATAAATAATCGATAATCACTGAGTTAATCCCTGTCCGGCGCGCCGGGTGGAAAATAATGCCGGTAGGGACGTGCTTCATCAACCGCACGGACCATGCTGGGTCTGCTCAGTAATGCTTGTCGGTAGCCTCGCAGTGTGGCAAAGGTTTCCGGAATTTCATGCACCCAGTCGGCGTAAAACAATGATGGTGCTGCGGCACAATCTGCCAGGCTGAAATGTTCGCCACAGGCCCATTGCCCCGGGGTCAGTCGTTCGTTGAGCCAGGAATAGGTCGTATTCAGTTGCTCCTTTGCCTGTGTTATATCGTCCGGGTTCCGATGGGCTTCGGGGCGTAAATAATCCGCTACGATGCGGTTCATCGGTGTCATCACGTAGAGATCAAAATAACGATCCATAAAGCGGACCTCCCTGGCGGCATCCGGATTTGCAGGGATCAAAGTCTGTTTGCCGGGATAGTATTGCGCCAGATAGTCAATGATGATGCTGGATTCGACAACGATCTTCTGCCCATCCTGCAGCACCGGCATTTTACGGTGTGCCCAAAGTTTTTGCAGGAGCTGCCAGCCTTCAGCTCCTTCAATCAGACTGAATGAAAAAGGTGTGTTGCTTTCATACAGGGCGATGAGTACTTTCTGACAGTACGACGAAAATGGATGGGCATGGAGCGTCAGTGACATGGGTTTATTTTCCTCTGGAGGTCTGGCGTATGACCATAAAAGCTGAAGGCTGTCATTAAGAGAGTACCTTGATGTAAGTTATTAAGGAACTACGTCGTTTAAAATACTGTTCATTATCAAAGTGGCTATTAAAGCGGGTTGGATTCTGGTATTCATAGCTTTTCATGCTCAACAGGATATCGGGGAATGCGTTTACTAGCCTTGTTATTGATTATTTTGCCAATTCTGGCAGATGCCCAACCCAGATTACGCGATCCTATCGGCAGGGTGATTACGACCCGTAATGATGCCGTTTTCCAGGGTCTCAACAATTTGCTGCGTATTGCCCAGCAGCGCATGGAAATCTATGCCGGAGACAATATTACAACCGGTCCCAATATCCCCATTCAGATGCGCATGCGCGATGCCGGTAATATTCGCCTGGCCTGCAACAGCGAATTACAGATCCTTGAATATTCCAGCAATGGCACAGATGCCGGCAACATCATGATGGAATACAAGCGCGGCGGTGTCATGATTGTGAGTGGTGCACCGGTAGGGGACAGCTTTGAGCTGCATACGCCTTTTGGCCAGCTTGAACTCGGTGAAGGCGTGTTTGAAATCGAACAGGAAACCTCAGCCGCCTATCTGGTAGGGATCTATCAGGGGGAAATTCTGGGGGTCAACAGCGAAACAGGCTTGCGGCTTGGCAATGTCCGTGCAGAAAGCTTTCTTCGCATCACACTCAATGGCAATGTTGAAACAATCAACCGCCGGGATTTGCTGCTGCAGCGTGAACGTAACTGCAGTGCTGTAATGATCGACTAGCGACAGGCAGTTTTTAACTACCCTGATAACCCTGAGTCGTTAAGGCTGCCAGAACAATGAAGGATGTAAAACTTGGCACACCTGATTACCTATACACCGGATCATCAGGACAGGGTAGAAGCTTTCTTCGAGCATGTCCGGGCCGGGACTGCCTTTCCGTTTGAGCCGGAAGGAAGTCATGCTGATCTGCGCCAGATTCCCACCATCTACCAATCTGCAGGCGGTCAGTTCTGGCTCCTGCTGGATGCCAGTCTGCTCATCGGCACCATTGCGCTCAAGGCGCTGACCTCAGAAGTTGCTGAAATCAAGCGCCTGCAGCTGCTCGAAGATTATCAGGGGCGAGGAT
>CAZKJY010000098.1:0-6846 GCA_964553165.1 uncultured Enterobacteriaceae bacterium | reverse complement strand
TGTAGTAAATAGTTAGAAAGACAGTAAAAAAACCGGCGCTTATAGCGCCGGTTTTTTTTTGTCCTGAAATGGCTTACTGCAGAAGGGGGGAAGAAGTCAGTAAGCCTTCAGGATGTTCAACTGGCTGCAGCCGCTTCGAAATGATTCTGTTCGAAACGGCTAGGGGCTTTTCCCAGTTGTTTCAGCGCAGCTTCAAGAGCAGCTTCAAGCGTTGGTAAATGATCCGCAGGATCCAGATGCTTGTCTGCTTCAAGGGCAGAAAGCGTTTCCTCTACTGCTTTGTTCATGCAGCACAGGTAGATTGTCCTGCCACTATGCTTGGCATCCCGGGCCACCGTTTCAATCGCCAGGGCTGCTGACACATCGAGGAAGGGAACACGCTCAAAATCCAGGATGATCGCCAGTGCACCGCCTTCGAGCTGTGATCGCGCATGGTGACCCAGGTCAGCCGCAGCACCAAAGCTCAATGGGCCGCCGAAATCGAAGACCTGTACTCTGTCACCGAGTTCATCAAGAATTTCAAGCTCACGCGGCGTGGCTTTATGACGGACAGTATGCACAGCACGCAGTCTTTCCATCTGGTCTTTGGCAACCTGACGGACAAAGGCCAGAGAGGCGAGTACCACGCCGACGCCGACAGCGGTTATCAGGTCGACGAAAACTGTCAGGCCAACCACCAGCAGCATCAGGATAAGGTCCCAACGTGGGCCACGGTGCGCATTTTTGATGTAGCTCCAGTCAATGATATCAAGACCAACCTTGATCAGGATGCCTGCCAGGACTGCATTCGGGATGTAGCTGGCGTAGGGGCCCAGACCGAGCACCACCGCAAGCAGGACCAGGGCATGGATCATGCCGGAAATCCGGGTACGGCCACCGGTACGGATGTTCACCACTGTGCGCATGGTTGCACCGGCACCAGGAGCACCGCCGAACAGACCGGCAAACATGTTGCCGATACCCTGACCAACCAGTTCCTTGTTGGAGTCATGACGTGTACGGGTCATGTTGTCTGACACCAGTGAAGTCAGCAGGCTGTCAATGGAGCCCAGCAGTGCCAGAACCAGTGCTGCTTCCGCAATAATCAGAAAGGAAGTAGCGGTCAGCGTTGGCACATGCATCTGCGGCAGACCGGTCGGGATGTCACCGAGAATCGGCGCGCCGCCAACGATAAGGCTCACCACCGTGCCAATGATCAATGCGGCCAGGGCGCCTGGAACATACTTGCCCAGGGCTTTTGGCCACTTGAGGGCGATGGCAAGCGTCATTGCGCCAATACCAAGGGCCACGAAATTGGTATCCAGAATCGCGGTAGGTGCATAGAACAGGGAGTCAATGGTGCCGGCAGGGGCAGCATGGCCCAGCATCGGACTGATCTGAAGAATAATGATGATGCCGCCGATTCCGCTCATGAAACCACTGATCACGGGATAGGGGACCAGGCGAATATATTCACCCAGCCTGAAAAAGCCCATGGCGATCTGAAACAGGCCCGCCAGCATGATCGCTGTGAAAATCAGAGCCGTGTTACCCATCAGGTCCGGGTGTGCCGCAATACTGGCTGCCAGACCGGCACAGACCACGGTCATGGGGCCGGTGGGGCCGGAGATCTGGGGTTCAGTGCCACCGAACAGCGCGGCAAAGAAACCGACAAAAATGGCGCCATAAAGGCCCGCAATGGGGCCCAGACCTGAAGCCACCCCCATGGCAAGCGCCAGGGGAAGGGCGACAACACCGGCGGTTACACCGCCGTATATGTCACCGCGTAGATGACTTGTATCCAGTTTAATCATAACAACATTTCTCCTTTGTACCCGGATAGTTAATCCAGTCGTATTGTTGATTCAGTTATCTGCTTTTGGCTGTTGAACCCTGTTGAGCTGTTTCGCTCATGTCCACGTCAGGCTGACTTGCGAACGGCTTTGTCATACCAGGTTTGAACCTGCACGAAAGCCTTTTCGCCTTCGTCGTAACAGGTGACATCGCCGTTTGCGATATCGTAAACCCAGCCGTGGATATTGACTTCTCCAGTAGCGAGTTTAGCCGCCACACTGGGATGTGTTTCCAGGTGTCGCATCTGCATCAGCACGTTTTCCTGGATCATCTCGAGCGTATGGTCGGCACACAGATCACCATAGCGGGCTTTAACTCTGGCCAGGGCTGCCGCACTGTGAGAGAGCCAGTTGGAAACATGGGGCAATTCCTTGAGGGAATCAGGATTCATGGCACCTTTCATTGCACCGCAGTCAGTGTGACCACAAAACACGATGTCCTTGACACCCAGTACCCGCAAGGCATATTCGATGGTCGCGGTATTACCGCCGGCATTCATGACATGCGGAGGCACGATGTTACCGGCGTTGCGGATAATAAAGAGGTCACCCGGTTCGGTCCCCGTGATCAGGTTAGGATCGATACGGGAATCGGAGCAGGTGATAAACAGCACTTCCGGGGACTGACCGCTGGCCAGCTCCTTGAAGAGCTTCTTACGCTGCTGGTAATCTGTGCTTTTGAACTTTGAAAGTCCCTCGATTAACTTTTCCATACTCTCTTTCACCTCTTAAAATAATCACGGATAAATAAAATTCTGCCCTGGCCTTTCTTGCTTGCTGGATGAAGCAGGTCAAGATCCAAAGCGCCAACTGTCTTGTTTTGCTTACTAATTTTCTGAAGTGACTATAGTGAAAATATATTTATAAATATATATAATTGGTGATAGGAATAACCTTTCAATAAGCAGTAGGCAAAAAAATAAGAAGCAGACACCGAGGCGGGTATCATGGCAATCAACGATCCGAACCTATCCCTGAAACAGCTGCGTTACTATCTGGTGACGGCGCAGCATAAGAGTCTCAGACAGGCTGCCCGTGCGCTTAAAATCAGCCAGCCTTCACTGAGTGCCCAACTGCAGAAACTGGAAGATGTTCTGGGTCTGGAGCTTTTCGAGCGCGGCAGAGGAGGCGTCATGCTGACGCCAATGGGTCGGGATCTGCTGAAACAGGCGCGCCAGGCAGTGAATGCCGCTGACCTGATAGTCGAAGCAGCAAACTTCGCGACCAAGGGGCCATCGGGAACATTACGCCTGGGTGCCAGCAAGACACTTGGGCCCTACGCGCTGCCCTGGCTCCTGCCAGAGGTGCATAAACGCTATACCGGGATCAAACTTTATGTTCGCGAGGAAGTGCCGGATGATCTGGCCCATGGCCTGTATGGCGGCAAGTATGACCTGATTTTGACCACGCTGCCGCTCAAGGAAGATGGCATTACGGTAATGCCTTTGTTCAGGGAGCCGCTTTATCTGGTCATGAACCGGGCGCATCCCCTGGCAAAAAACAAAAGCATTGAAGCCAGTCAGTTGGCAGGCCTTGAAATTCTGACCCTGGACGAGCACCACCTCCTGTTCAGACAGGTAGAAGAACTGTGCAAGCAGTTCAATGCCGTCATCCTGCGTGATTATGAGGGCACCAGCCTCGATTCAATCCGGCAGATGGTTTATATGGAAATGGGTGTCGCTTTCTTGCCTGAGCTTTATATCCGCTCTGAAATCAGGGACAGGGATGAACTTTGCGTGTTGAGGATCAAGGGTGAAAACATCGCACGCAGCCATGCACTGGCCTGGCGGGATTCCTCCCCCCTGCGTGGCTTTTACCGGGACTTAAGTGTGTTTTTTCAGCACGAAATCCGTAAAAAATTCGGACGTAATATTATTTTGCTGTAGACATCGACCTCCAACTGAAGCTTGTGTGTTGCCATCAGCCAGCCATGCCTCCATTGTGCTGACAAACCATGAGGGTCCGGGTATTAAACAGGCCATTGGAACAGGGAGTGTTTAGAGTTGATTGAGTTACTGGTACAACTGGCGCCAATATTTTTCTATTTCGCTGTCGGGCTTGGCCTGAAATATTTTGGACTTGCTGACAAAAGCCATGGCGATTTTCTTATCCGGCTGGTTTTCTTTGTCACCCTGCCTTTGCTGATAATTACGACAATACCCAATACGGTTTTAAACCCGGAGAAGGTAATGCTGCCCCTGAGTAACATTCTGGTAGGGCTTCTGTGCTGCGGTACGATGATCCTCCTGCTTAAAGCGACAGGCTTGTCCCGGCAGACGCAGGGTACGATGGTCCTGGGCGGCATGACGATCAACAACACCTATATGTTTCCTTTTATCCTGACTGTATACGGCAACAGTGGTTTTGCCGATGCTATTCTGTTCGATTTTGGAAACGCGCTGATGGTCAGTTCCTTTACCTATGCGCTGGCCTTCCGCTTTGGAGAAAAGGACTATAGTCACCGGGAGATGCTCCTGCGCATTCTTCGTTCCCCACTGTTCTGGTCCCTGCTGCTTGCCACGGTCTTGGCGATGACTGGAAACTCCTTGCCGTTTGCTCTGCAGGATACGATACGGCCGCTGGCCAACATGACCTCGCCACTCATCCTGATCGCACTGGGTATTTATTTTTCCCTGCAACTGCATCACCTTAAACTGGTCTCTGTCATTATTCTGATGCGCATGGTGCTGGGACTGGTATTTGGACTGCTGGTTGCAACGGTGCTGGGGCTGGAGGGTGAAAGTTTTACCGTTGTGGTGCTCTGCAGTGCTGCGCCAATCGGATTTTCGGTGCTGGCATTGAGCGCCATGGCCCGCCTGGATATTGAATTGGCCAGCAGTGCCGTATCACTGTCAGTTCTTATTGGCCTGTTATGGGTGCCCCTGTTGATCCGAATGATCGGATAGCAGGCACTATCAGGTCAGTGGTGGATATTGGGCTTCCTATCAGGGTAAGAGCTTGATATAACAGCCGGCTAGAATGATGGAAGCCACAGTGTACCTCTAAGTGCACGCAGATAAGCGGAACCACTATGTTCAGAATCATCGATATGCTTGCTTTGCCCTTTGTTTTCGTGGCGGCAATTATCATGAAATTTTACCGTCGTCGCGGTGCAGCCAAGATGCCGCTGAATACCGGCATGCTAAAACGTCTGGGTGTTTTCCCGATTCGCAAGCATTACTACGAACCCCTGTTTGACCATCGTCAGCTCAGAAAACCATTAAACGAACCCCGCTATTTGCCGGGGCTGGATTTCAATCCGGATGGGCAAAAGCAGTTTCTGAAAAAATTACGTTTCCATGAAGATTTCCTGGCATTTCTGGAGGCACAGGAAAGCCTGTCACCGGATATGCGCTTTGCACTTGATAATGGTTCCTTCGCCTATGCTGATGCAGAGTTTCTCTTCAGCATGGTACGTTATCTGAAGCCGGCAAGGGTGCTGGAAATTGGCTGTGGTTTTTCCACCAAACTTATCTCCGGCGCTTTGCAGCGCAATCAGGAAGAGGGCTCAGCTCAACCTCGTCACGTCTGTGTCGAACCCTATGAGCAGCCCTGGCTGGAAAAATTCCCCAATATTGAAATTTTGCGTACCCCGATTGAGGAGATGGACCTGGAACTGGCTGCGCAACTGGAACCGGGGGATTTTCTGTTTATTGATTCTTCTCACATGGTACGTCCACAGGGGGATGTATTGCATGAATATCTGACGATCATTCCCGGTCTTCAGGCAGGAGTTTATGTGCATGTGCATGATATTTTCACGCCCCGTGACTATCCGGCAGTCTGGGTGCGGGACAATGTCTCTTTCTGGAATGAACAATATATTCTCGAGGCTATGCTGGGAAACAATACCTCCTATCAAATCATCGCGGCGCTGAATTATCTGTTTCATGAGCACTTTGACAGTCTCAAACAGGCCTGTCCGGTCGTGACCGAAAAATCCGAACCCGGTTCATTCTATTTCAGGACTGCCTGAAGGCTTGTCATCCAGGCAGAGGAAAACGTCATGGCAAACTGGTTTAAAGAATTCCGCCGCAAACATTTCTCGGCAAAGATTAATCTGGAGGAGTATGCCTTTGACAGGCAGGGAGATGTGAGGGCGGATATAAAAAGCAAATACGGCTATGACGGCCCCCTGCTGGATCTGTTCGTCAATAACAAGGATGTGCTGGTGCATAAATGGCATCATTTCTTTCCGATTTATGAACAGTATTTTTCGGCCTGGCGTAACAGGCCGCTGCGTTTTCTGGAAATAGGTGTCTCTGAAGGTGGCAGTTTGCAGATGTGGCGTCGGTATTTTGGCGAGGAAGCAGTGATTTTCGGTATCGATATCAATCCCGACTGTGCCGCGCTGAACGGACGTGACGGGCAGGTCCGAATCGGCTCACAGGCAGACAGCAGCTTTCTCGAATCCGTGCTGCAGGAAATGGGTGGCGTCGATGTGGTGCTCGATGATGGTTCTCACCGCATGGATCATGTGCTGGCAACCTTGCAGTATCTGATGCCGCGACTTGCAGACGGCGGAATTTACATGATTGAAGATCTGCATACCGCCTACTGGCCACGCTTCGGCGGTGGTTACCGCTCCGCGGATAACTTTTTCAATGTGGTGCGCAGAATTACCGATGACATGCATCACTGGTATCACAAAAAGCCCATGCAATATCCTGAAATCTCCAGCCATTGCCGGGCCATTCATACCTATGATTCGATTGTCGTGCTGGAAAAGGGTGAGCTGCTGAAACCGGTTCACTCCAAACTCGTCTGATCATGGACAATCCCGATGAACTGTTTATGCAGCATGCCCTGGAACTGGCCAGACAGGCCCGGCAACAGGGAGAAGTGCCTGTGGGTGCAGTGCTGGTGCTGGACAATGAAATTATCGGGGCAGGGCATAACCAGCTGATTCAACTGCACGACCCGAGTGCCCATGCTGAAATCCAGGCCCTGCGTCAGGCCGGAGAGCGCCTGAACAATTACCGGCTCCCGGGGACGACGCTTTATGTCACCATCA
>CAZKJY010000097.1:0-6864 GCA_964553165.1 uncultured Enterobacteriaceae bacterium | reverse complement strand
GCTGTACCTAAGGCGTGTAGTTTGGATGATCCAGATTGCGAAGCCTGCCAGTAAGGCACCGCCTGGGCAGTGAGTATGGTAAGAAGTGACAATAAAGAGAATTAAAACGACTAGAAGAAGACAGAGAAAGAGGTAAAAACGATGCTATCCTGGGATGAGTTTAATCTGGAAGAGAAATCGCCGGTACGTCCAGCAACAAAGTCACAGCCGCAAAACTTCCTCAGCGAAGAAGCCGAAAGAATGGCTGATTCCCTGCATGATGAGTCGTCGGATTTTGACGATGTGCAGCTGGATGTTGCTGAAGCAGAAGAAGCAGCAGATGACCTTGCAGTCGCTGCTGATGCTGCTGAAGAAGCACAACCGACGGCTGCCCAGTTAAGCGCCATCAAACAGGCCCAGGCCGCCATCGAAAAACTGGATACCACCCTGGGCGAAGAAGAGCTGGCAGGCGCTGCCGAGCGCGTGACGGTGGATGACAAGGCCATGATCAACTGCCGCGCTGACCTCAATCAGCTGGTGCCTTTTAAATATGACTGGGCCTGGCAGAAATATCTGGATGGCTGCGCCAACCACTGGATGCCGCAGGAAATTAACATGAATGCTGACGTCGCCCTGTGGAAACGTGAAGGCGGCCTCACCGATGATGAGCGCATCATCGTCAAACGCAGCCTGGGCTTCTTTTCCACTGCCGACTCGCTGGTTGCCAATAACCTGGTGCTGGCCATTTACCGCCTGATTACCAACCCCGAATGCCGTCAGTACATCCTGCGCCAGGCCTTTGAGGAAGCCATTCACACCCACGCCTATCAGTACTGCATTGAGTCGCTGGGCATGGATGAAGGTGAAATTTTCAACATGTACCACGAGATTCCTTCGGTGGCGAAAAAAGCCTCCTGGGGCCTCAAGTACACCCGGGAAATTTCAGACCCGACTTTCAGGACTGGCACCCCGGAAACCGACCGCCAGTTGTTGAAAAACCTGATTGCCTTCTACTGCTGTCTGGAAGGCATCTTCTTCTATTGCGGTTTCACCCAGATTCTGTCCATGGGCCGCCGCAACAAAATGACCGGCACCTCAGAGCAGTTCCAGTACATTCTGCGCGACGAATCCATGCACCTGAATTTCGGTATCGACATGATCAACCAGATCAAACTGGAAAATCCACACCTCTGGGATAGCGAGATGAAAGACAAGGCCACCCAGATGATTCTGGAAGCGACCCAACTGGAGATTGAATATGCCCGCGATACCATGCCTCGTGGCGTGCTCGGCATGAACGCGGCCATGATGGAAGACTATCTGAAATTCATCGCCAACCGGCGTCTGAACCAGCTGGGCCTGAAAGAGCAGTTTGCCGGGGCGCAGAATCCGTTTCCGTGGATGTCGGAGATTATGGATTTGCGTAAAGAGAAAAATTTCTTCGAGACCCGGGTAATCGAATACCAAACCGGCGGCGCTTTGAGCTGGGATTAAACTTTTGGGGGGAACTACTGCGCTCACCATTTCATCGTTAAAAGTCCGTTCGGGATACTCATTTACTGGACGTGTAAACTCCGCTCCCTCACGGACTTTTGCCTCGAACTGGTTTCGCTCGTGACGTTCCTTGTAGAAGCAGTGAATTCTGAACATATAGCGTGCAATAGCTGTAGTGAAAGAGTTTTAGGAAGATTTGAAAAGTTAATTCAATCCGGAGGTGGCTATGAGTGACAAAAATGATGTTCAGGACAATGCCGAACAGACTCTGATTACGCTGGAGCAGTTAAGCCAGACTCTGGAGGTCATGACCCATGTTGTTGACCGGCTCAAGCAGCATATGACCCGGCAAATGTCTCTCAATGCAGAACTGTTTCAGGATGAAGAGAAACTGCGTAAGGCCGAAGCCGAAGAGCGTGCCGAAGCCAGTCGCAGACTGCAGCAGAAAAGCTTCGTCGTGGAAATTACCCAGCAGGAGCTGGAAGAAGGCTCAGACAGCAAGACCGTGCATTGAGTACTTGTCACATCCGTGTGCTCTGTCGTAAGGTAGTTGCCTGAGTTCATTCAAACCCGCGACGGACAGATCATGCACTATTTTCTAAAACCCGGAATCCTCTTCCTGTTATTTTTTACGCCCTGGTGTTTTGCCCAGACTGCGGCGGGACAGGATGCAGCCTCTTTACGGGAAAACCCCAACAATCCCCTGGTCGAAATCCAGACCTCCATGGGCAATATTATCCTCGAGCTGTTCCCGGAAGAAGCGCCGGAAACCGTTGCCAATTTTATCGGCCTGGCGGAAGGCACCAAGCCTTTTGTTGATCCGGAAACCGGTGAGATGGTCACGCGTCCCTATTACGACGGACAGATATTCCACCGGGTCATTGACGACTTTATGATCCAGGGCGGCAGTCCGACCGGACTGGGAAATGGGACACCTGGTTACAGTTTCCGGGATGAAATCAACGCCCGGAGCCTGGGGCTGGACAGAATGCCAGCCTTTGATGAGGAAGGCGTCCCTCATCCCTTTTTACGAATCGGCTCACAGGCTCAGTTCCAGTCTGTCATTCTGCAGCCCCTGCTTGCACAAATGGGTATCGCCTCGCAGCAGGAACTCGAAGCCAACCTGCCTGCTGTCGAGGAAAGGATCAGCAACCTGACTGTCATGGATGTCTATGAGAATCAGGGCTATGAATACAATGAAAGACTGGTCTCCAGACTGCCTGTCCGTGGCGTCATTGCCATGGCAAACGCCGGCCCTGACAGTAATGGTTCCCAGTTCTTTATCAATCTGATTGATACTGACTGGCTGGCAGGCAAGCATACTGTTTTCGGCAGGGTCCGCGAAGGCATGGATGTCGTCGATGCCATTGGTCGTACCCAGACTGATGAAATGGACCGCCCGGTCGAGCCGGTACGGATCCTGCAGGTCCGGGAAATTGACTAAGGGTCTGTCACGGCAACTCGTATCGCAGGGTTAATTATGCAAGGGCCAGTCTACGCGTTTGAAATGGTAATAGATTGAGCGCCTATTCCGATAAAAAAAGCAGCAATGTCGTCTGGCATGACTCCCGGGTCAGTCAGAGCTTGCGCCATGAAATCTTTGGTCAGCGCGGTGCCACCCTCTGGTTCACCGGACTCAGCGGAGCCGGCAAGAGTACCCTGGCCTTCACGCTTGAACACAAACTGGTGAATGCACACCATAAAACCTACGTGCTGGACGGCGACAACATCCGCCATGGCCTCAATAACAATCTGGGCTTTTCCGATGCCGACCGGGAAGAAAATATTCGCCGGGTCGGTGAAGTTTCCAAACTCTTTGCCGATGCTGGCCTGATCGCCCTGTCCAGCTTCATTTCACCCTTCAAAAAGGACCGGCGTCTGGTCAGGCAGATGCATGAAGATGCCGACCTGCCCTTCATTGAGGTCTATATTGATACGCCCTTGTCGGTGTGTGAACAAAGAGACCCCAAACAACTCTATGCCAAGGCACGACGTGGGGAAATTGCCAATTTCACCGGCATCAGTTCCCCCTATGAAATACCCGAAAATCCTGAAATCGTAATTCCGCTCGGTAATACCCCTGAGCAGAGTGCAGACTTCATCATTGACTATCTGAAACAGCAAAAGATTATTGCAGTGTAAACATCTCACGCCGGTAGGCAGGCAGGGAATCAAGCAAGGCGGCGCCATAGGAGCGCGTCACGATCCTCTCATCTAGAATGGTAATCGTGCCCCGGTCGGTTTCATTCCTTAGCAGACGCCCACTCGCCTGCACCAGCTTCATGGCAGCCTCTGGGACCGAGAGCTCCTGAAATGGATTTTTGCCCTGCTCCTTCATCCACTGCCCCAAAGTCACATCCACCGGGTTGTCAGGAACAGCAAAGGGCAATTTGGCGATAACCACATGGGTACAGTAGCCCCCCGGCAGATCCACCCCTTCACTGAGGCTGGCCAGGCCGAATATGATGCTGCGCTGTCCTGCATCAATGCGCTGCCTGTGCTCCTGCAGTAAAACCTGCTTGGCATGATCATCCTGACACAGCACCAGTTGCCGAAAGTCTTCCTCCAGCCCCTTTAGCACATCCTGCATCTGACGCCTTGAACTGAACAGCACCAGACCTGCCTGATCCTCAGCCAGAAGTTCCGGTAGATAGCGAATGATGGCAGCGGTATGGGATTCACTATCGCCACCGTCAAAACCCCTGCTGGGCAGACGCAGAACGCCGGCTTCGGCATGATTAAAAGGACTGCCTATGCGCAGTAAATGACTCTTTTCGTGCAGTCCGGCACGCAGGACCAGAAAATCGAAACTGCCGAGGGCACTCAGCGTGGCAGACGTCAGGATGGCCGCCAGACATTCATCCCAGAGTTTCTCTGACAGATTTTCCGCTGCCAGGATGGGACTACAGGACAGGGTAATTTCCGGCTCATCACGACTCTGATCAAAATTCAGCCAGCGGGCATGGGGATAGGTTGCGTCTTCATCTTCTCTGGAGAAGGACAGGCAGAGTGCCAGACCACTTTCACAACGACTCTGCAGGAGACCCAGAGCCGAATACCAGGATTCGGTTTGCTGTGTCTCGGCCGGATCCTGCCCATCCTCCAGCTTACGTCGCAGTTTATTGAGGATTTTATCCAGCACCTGGGCCATCTGGTTAAAGCTCAGATAGAGTATTCCCACCGACTCCTGCAGGTCTTCAGGCAGCCTGCCGCCGGAAAAAGTAAGTTGTTTCTGTAATCCCAGTCCGGGTGCAGCCGCTGCTTCCAGCTGCTCAAAAACCAGCAGGGCTTCCTGCAATTTTTGCCGTAATTCCAGTGCAGAGGCGTCCGCTTTTTCCAGCAGATCAAGGATATCTTCCCCCGCCTGGGTCTGCAGCCGACCCAGGAGCCGTTTGGCCTGATCAAACCAGCGGATACTTTGCCGCAAAGACAGGCTCTGTGAGAAATGCGAGACCCCCTTTAATGGCAGATGATGGGCTTCATCAAAGATGTAGATGGTATCGGCAGGGTGCGGCAGGATCGCGCCGCCACCCAGGCTGAGATCTGCCAGTACCAGATCCTGATTGGCGACGATGCATTCACTCTGCTGCAGTTTTTGCCGACTGCGGAAAAAGACACATTCCCGGTAATGGGAGCAACGACTGCCTGTGCATTGTCCATGTTCAACCGCTACTGCCCGCCATTGATTCTGTTCCAGTACCTGAGGCCAGTCATCCCGCTCACCCTGCCAGCTGTGATCCCGCAAGGCATCCTGCATATGCTGGTAGAGCTGCCTGTCGACATCCTGTCCTTCCTCCAGCTCAAGTCCATACAGGTCCTGCATCGCCGCTTCACTGGCATTTTCCCTGAGGAGATTTTCCAGACGCGAGAGGCAGACATAGCGTCCCCTGCCCTTGGCCAGGGCGGTGGTGAAACTGAGCTCGGAATTCGCCTGCAATTCCGGGATATCCTTGAACAGTAACTGTTCCTGTAGGGCAACGGTCGCAGTCGCGATGACCACCTGTTTGCCAAGCGCCCTGGCAATGGGAATGGCTGCAATCAGATAGGCAATGGTTTTACCGGTACCGGTACCAGCCTCAATGACACAAATCGGCGCCAGGTCGCCG
Organism: uncultured Enterobacteriaceae bacterium; assembly: GCA_964553165.1. Lineage (GTDB taxonomy): Bacteria > Pseudomonadota > Gammaproteobacteria > Pseudomonadales > Pseudohongiellaceae > UBA5109. Next base: position 1,285 of record CAZKJY010000097.1, on the reverse strand, counting down.
GGTTCCCTCGCGTCTTCGCTTTTGATGCCTGCCAGTGTTTTGGCAATTTCGGCGATCATCAGCTTCTGCCCGTAACGGGCCTGCAAGCCCCTGTTTTGCAGATACTGGGAATAGTAGGTCTGAATTTCCTGCTTAACCTGATCTGACAGCATGAATGGCTCAGGCACGTGTGGGCTAGTTCAGCTGGTTCTTGGCGATGACAGGATTGGCATACATGGCAAGAATATAGGGTCTCAAATGAGCAGGCTGGGATGAGAGTCTGGACTGGAAAGCCTCTTTCTGGCGCGTAAGCTCACTGGCAGTGAGACCGAAAATACGTTGTAAATCATAGTGCTGGGCCCGATCGGGTTTCAGGGAGATGTAGGCAAAATAATTGCTGGGATGCAGACGGTAGTTTCTGATGACCTGGGTATCGATCAGGGCTGCAACCTCTTCTTCCGTGACTTCATTTTCAAGACAAAGAGGCTCACCAAATGCCACGTGAATATCTCCCTTATCACCAATCATCCCCGCCAGTATGCTCTGTATATCTGAATTTTCATTTTTTTCAAATTTTCCAATGGTATCGATGGCATACAGTTCTTCTGCCTTGTATCCATCACACGGGTCCAGCCCATAAGAAATCGCGACGGGAACAATATTCAGGTGATTGATGGTCTGAGCCAGATTGAGCGGGTTCTTCTGAGCACGTTGTGCCAGGTGCAACATTTTGATAATGGCTGATTCCGTGCGATCAATACCATTCTTGGCTCGGCCCTCGCGCTGTGCAATCCAGACATTTTCGCCACTTTCAATGCAGTACTGGATGTAGGCAGAAAGCTGTTTACTGGCCTTGAGCTTTTCCCGACCCTGAACCCCGCGTTTCACCAAGAAGCTCTTGTTCAGCCGCATGAGATCCGACAGGAAGGGCCGCTTGAGCAGGTTGTCCCCAATGGCAATCTGCACGGTGGAAAAGCCATGGTGGTAAAGCATGTAATTCACCAGAGCTGGATCCATGGTGATGTCGCGATGGTTGCTGATAAACAGATAGGGGCGCCCGGGATCCAGCTTTTCCAGACCATCCTGGGTCAGGCTGGTGGTGGTGTTCTCAATCAGCTTGTCCAGGTATTTTTCGATGATGATCTGTACATCATGAATGTTCTGAATATGATCGGTTTCGCGCTTCAGGTAATGCTGCACAATTTTACCGACCAGTGCGGGAAACAAGGCATGCCAGCGTGGGTATCGGTATCGGGCAATTGCAGCGCTGAATTCAGGATCTTGCAGTAGGGAATCGACAATCGGC
>CAZKJY010000096.1:0-6881 GCA_964553165.1 uncultured Enterobacteriaceae bacterium | reverse complement strand
GATGCCGCGTTTCGTGCCACGGTGAATTCCCTGGTGAGCCTGGGCATGCGCAGTATTTTCATCTTGACCGGCCCGGTGCTGGGTTATCTGGTGGATGCGTATGGCATCACGGTCTGTTTGCTGGTGCTGGCAGCCTGGTTTTTACCCACCGTGACCGTCGTGCTGCTGGGACTGGGCAGGCAGATTCTGCGCAGCAGTCAGGTGCCTCTGCCGGAAGTCAGTGGCCAGCCCGCCTGATCCCTGCAATAAATTTGTCATTGGAAACTGGCGCAAATCCTGCATTACTATGGAAGGTAACTAATCATCAGGATTCTTGATATGAGCGCAATCAAACTGGCAATTAATGGTTTTGGACGAATTGGCCGCATGGTTTTCCGGCATGCATTGGAACGGGATGATGTTGAAATCGTTGCCATCAATGACATGCTGGAGCCCGACCATCTGCTGTATCTGCTGAAATACGATTCAGTACATGGTCGGCTCGCTGAGGAGCTCAGTATCAACGAGGGTAAACTGCAGATTCGGGGACGCAGCATACGACTCAGTGCCGAAAAGGAGCCAGCCAAACTGGCCTGGGATGAGGCAGGCGTGGATGTCGTCCTGGAGTGTACAGGGCTGTTTACGGGCAGGGAAGCCGCCTCTGCCCACCTCAAGGCCGGTGCCAGGAAAGTTGTGATTTCTGCTCCCTCGGCAGATGCCCCCATGTTTGTGATGGGCGTTAACCATCAGCAGCTGAAGGCCTCAGACCTTGTGGTTTCCAATGCCTCCTGTACCACCAACTGCCTGGCCCCACTGGCAAAAGTGATACACGATACCTTTGGCATTGAAGAAGGCCTGATGACAACCGTGCATGCAGTGACCGCCACTCAGATGACGGTGGATAGTGCCTCCAGAAAGGATTTTCGCGGCGGTCGCTCCGCCCTGCTCAATATCATTCCGGCCAGTACCGGGGCGGCGAAGGCCGTTGGCAAGGTGATTCCGGAACTCGCGGGTAAACTTACCGGTATGTCCTTGCGGGTGCCAACGGCAGATGTATCAGTGGTTGACCTGACTGTCCGTCTGCAGAAGGCAACCGACTATGAATCGATCAAGGCCCTGGTCAAGAAGGCCTCGGAAAATGAGCTGAAAAATATTCTGGGCTATACCGAAGATGCCGTGGTGTCTCAGGATTTTATCGGCGACAAGCGCAGCAGCATTTTTGATGCCGAGGCCGGTATTGCGCTGACGCCGACCTTTTACAAATTGATTGCCTGGTACGATAACGAAGCTGGCTATGCCGAGCGCCTGTTGGATTTGAGCGCCTACTCGATGCAGGTGTAGTTAATCCGACGTCAGGTCGGCAGCTGCTTTCGCGAGTTTTTCGATGGCACCCCAGTCGCCGGCGGCAATCAATTCGGGTTTCAGCATCCAGGAACCGCCGACACAGGCGACATTGCTCAGGCGCAGATAGTCCCGGGCATTGTCGGGATTGATCCCTCCCGTCGGACAGAAGATGGCCTGTGGCAGGGGGGCTGACAGGGCTTTCAACATGGCTACACCGCCAGCCGCTTCTGCCGGAAAAAATTTCATCGCTGAAATGCCCTGCTCAAGCAGCCGCATGACTTCACTCGGGGTATTCACACCCGGCAATACCGGAATGGCAGCCTGTTTGAGTGCTGTCAGCAATTCAATTGTCATCCCGGGACTGACGATAAATTCCGCCCCGGCGCTGATTGCCTGAGTGAGCGTTGTTGTATTGATGACGGTGCCGGCGCCGACAATCGCTTCTGGCAGGTTTTGCTTGATCAGGGTAATGGCTTCCAGTGCCGCCTCCGTACGCAGGGTAATTTCCAGTGTCTTCAGCCCCCCATTTAGCAGGGCTTCTGCCAGTGGCAGGGCATCCTCTATGTCATTGATGGTGATGACCGGGATCACCACGGCGCTATGCATGATTTCTTCGATATTCAACATAACTCAGATTTCCTGAAACAGGGTGCAGGCACCACTTTCTGCAGAGCCAACCTGGTGTCTGAAAGCAGCAAAGAGCTCACGACCACAACCCAGATGGTGAGACTCCGCCCGGTTGGCTGCCGGGATGCGGCTGGCCAGTTCGGTCTCGCTGACCAGCACTTCCAGAATCCCTTTGTCTGCATCCAGACGGATCATGTCGCCATTGCGCACGCGGGCGAGATTGCCTCCCTTGCTGCATTCGGGACTGACATGAATCGCAGCCGGCACTTTACCGGATGCGCCTGACATGCGCCCATCGGTAACCAGTGCTACTTTGTAGCCTTTATCCTGCAGGACTCCCAGTGAAGGGGTCAGTTTATGCAGTTCGGGCATGCCGATGGCCTGCGGACCCTGATAGCGCACGACGGCAACAAAATCCCTGTTCAGTTCGCCTGCCTTGAAAGCTGCCACCATGTCATCCTGCTCATCGAAAACCACGGCAGGAGCTTCTATGCTGCGGTGTTCTTCCTTGACGGCAGAAACCTTGATCACTGCACGTCCCAGATTGCCGGAAAGTAAATGCAGCCCACCACTGGCATCAAAAGGCTGGCTGGCATCACGCAGTACACTCTCGTCCAGGCTTTTCTCGGGGGCCCTGATCCAGACCAGTGCGCCTTCGCGCAGGGCAGCTTCCTGGTGATAGGCAGACAATCCTTTCAGCTTACCGACAGTCAGGATGTCTTCATGCAGCAAACCAGCCTGCAACAAATTATTGATGAGTACCGGCATGCCGCCGGCTGCCTGGAAATGATTGATATCCGCTTCTCCATTCGGATAGATGCGTGTCAGCAGGGGAATCACCCGTGAAAGTGCATCGAAATCATCCCAGTTAATGAGAATGCCGGCAGCACGCGCAATCGCAATCAGGTGAATGGTGTGATTGGTGGAGCCGCCGGTGGCGAGCAAACCGATGATGGCATTAACGATGGCTTTTTCATCGATGGCATGACCGATGGGCCGGAAATCATTTCCTTGTGCCGTGAGTGTGAGAACCTGTTTGGCAGCGGCTTTGGTGAGCGCATCGCGCAGGGGGGTATTCGGATTCACAAAGGAAGCACCGGGCAAATGCAGGCCCATGATTTCCATCATCATCTGGTTGCTGTTGGCGGTTCCGTAAAAGGTACAGGTCCCCGGACTGTGATAGGACTCGGCTTCCGCCTTGAGCAGATCCTTGCGATCCAGTTTGCCTTCGGCATACAGCTGGCGTATGCGGACTTTTTCTTTGTTGGGTAGACCCGATGGCATGGGGCCGGCGGGCACGAAGATTGCCGGCAGATGCCCAAAGGTCAGCGCCCCTATCAACAGCCCCGGTACAATCTTGTCGCAGACGCCGAGATAAAGCGCGGCATCAAACATGTCATGACTGAGGGCAATGGCCGTGGCCTGGGCAATGACATCCCGGCTGAACAGGGATAGCTCCATGCCGGCCTGGCCCTGGGTGACACCATCACACATCGCGGGGACGCCACCGGCGAACTGGGCCACGCCACCGGCTTCATGCACGGCCTGTTTGATCAGTTCCGGAAAATCCTTGAAAGGCTGATGGGCGGAGAGCATGTCATTGTAGCTGGAGACGATGGCAATATTGGCTTTAATGTCGGCACTCAGGTCCTGTTTATCGTCATAGGAACAGGCCGCGAAACCATGGGCCAGATTGCCACAGGAAAGTGTGCCGCGCCGGGGGGGCTTGCTGATGGCAGCTTCGATTTGTTGCAGATAGCCCTGACGCAGATCCTGGCTGCGATCGATGATTCTCTCCGTCACGGCATGAACTGTCTTGTTCAGGACTTGCATGTCAGGGACTCCAGTAAAGCTCAATGTCTTTGTCGTTTTGCTGCAATATCGTGCTGACGGGAAACCTGCAGCGTTCTTTTGTTAGCAGTGCCTGCTCGAAGACCTGCCATTTGTCAGCACCGGTGAATAAAAGAAAGACTTTGTCACAGGCCAGAATGGCCTGTCGGGTCAGTGTCATTCGGTTACAGTGCTCACCAGTGACGACAGAAGGCCTGGCACTGATAACAGCACAGTGTTGCTGACTCGTTAGCGCAGTTTCCAGTCCCTCGGCCTCGGGAAACAGAGAAGCCGTATGACCATCCGGGCCCATGCCCAGTAAGCAAAGACGGTAAGTTTCGGGCAAGGCACCATAGGCCGCTTCACAGACGGTCAGACTGTGTTGGATATCATGATCAGCCAGATACATCCCCTGGAAAGTTGCCGTCGCGGCCTTGTGTTGCAGGAGGCTGCGTTTAACCATGCCGGCATTGCTGGCCTGATCTGTTTCCGGCACCCAGCGTTCATCAACCAGTGCCACATGCACCTGCGACCAGTCGATATCATGTTCGGATAAATTTTCATAAACAGGTCGCGGGGTAGAGCCGCCGGAAACATAGAGGGTCATCGTGTCGTGGAAACTCAGTGCCGTGCTGAGTTCTTCACTCAGGGCCTTGCTGAGTGAGGCAAACAGGGCGGCTTTGGTTTCAAACAGGTTCTGGTGAATCATTAACTGGCTTTGGCAGCCCTCAATTTGCTGCCAGGTTTCAAAAGGTTGTCCCGGTTATTACTGTTGAAACCATTGTTGTGCCAGGCACGGTTATCCCGGTGCATGAGCGCGGCAGAGGCATCGGGTCCCCAGGTGCCAGCTTCATAGGCATGGACGGATGCTTCATCGTTTTCCCAGGATTGGATGATCGGATCCACCCAGGCCCAGGCCAGCTTGGATTCATCAACATGGGAGAACAGACTGAGGTCATTCTGAATCACATTCAGGATCAGGCGCTGATAGGCATCCGTGTGAATATTGTCAAAGGTCTCCGCAAAATTAAGATTCAGGGGCACCTGCTGCAGGCGCATTTCCATCTCGTTCATTTTCTTCGCCATCATGATCATCTGAATACCTTCCTGGGGCTGTAGTCTGATGACCAGTCGATTGGCTTCAAGATGGCCTGCCTTCACTTCAAAGACATTGTGGGTCAGTGATTTAAACTGGATGACCACTTCGGCGCAGCGCTGACGCATGCGCTTGCCGGTGCGAAAATAAAAGGGCACACCGCTCCAGCGCCAGTTGTCGATATGTGCCTTGATGGCGACAAAGGTTTCAGTCAGGCTGTCCTCGCCGAGATCTTCCCGGTAACTGGGGACACGCTGTCCCTGCAGAGTGCCCGAAACATACTGTCCGCGCACAATATTGTGCTGGATTTCATGACCTGTTATTGGTCGCAGGGCCTGCAGGACCTTGAGTTTTTCGGTGCGGATATTATCGGCCTGTAATTTATGTGGGGGTTCCATCGCCACCAGACACAGCAACTGCATGATGTGGTTCTGAATCATGTCACGCATGGCACCGGTCTCGTCGTAAAACGCCTTGCGGCCTTCCAGCCCGACTTCCTCGGAAACACTGATCTGCACATGATCAATATGTCGACCATTCCAGAGCGGTTCAAACAGTTCATTGGCAAAGCGCAGGGCGAGCAGATTCTGTACGGTCTCCTTGCCCAGGTAATGGTCAATCCGGAAGATTTGTTCCTCATTGAAAAACTTGGCGACTTCAGTATTTATTTTGGCTGAACTGTAGCCGTCATAGCCGAGCGGTTTTTCCAGCACCACCCGGGATAATTCATTAACCAGACCATAACCGGCCAGGTGCCTACAGGTCAGGCCGAAAAGAGCAGGTGGCATTGCCAGGTAAAAGATACGCTCATGCTCAGCCTGTTGCTGCAGCAGCTGTTTCAGGTTCAGCCATTCATCGCCATCCTTGCTGGCATCGATACCTACCGGGAACAGGCGTTTAACGAATCTTTCCCAGTTGGTTTCGGAGAATTCATGGGACTCGACGGATTTCTGGATCCAGGATTTGACCAGGGAATTATCCTTGCCATCAGAGCCGGCACTGATGGAAGCAAGTAAAATGCGGCTGGGGGGGCTCAATTCTCCCCGTTGATCCAGTCGGTACAGTGCTGGCAGTAACTTTCTCAGGGAAAGGTCACCAAAGCCCCCGAAAATCACGATATCGAATGCGGTATTCATCTTCTCAACATGTAAACAGACGAGTCCCCGGCTCAGTGTTAAGCCAATAAGAAGATCATGCAAAAATGGGACCAGCGGCCCCTTGCGTTCTGGGGCCCTGGTGACAGGCAGTCTGGATCAAATGCGCACTGTTTCAGTGCGGGCGGGTAGTGCTGTGGTGCTTAGAGTGCTCTGGCAGCCTCCAGGACATACTGCAGGTCTGGCCGTTCGCGGTAATCTTCTTCGGCAAACTTTCTGAGGATGGTGCCATCCGGACTGATCAACATAATGCCGGGACGGGGAATGCCATAGGCAAAGCTGTCAGGTTGAGGGTCCGGGTTACGAATGCCAAAGGCATTCACATGCCTGATGGCCTCATCATGCAGCATGGTAAAGCCGACGCCGAAGTCGCCCTCGACCAGTTTCAGGGTGGCAACGGGGTCATAGGTCATGGAAGCAATGTTGAAACCCAGTGATTCCATGTCGGCCTGTATGGCAGTGATGTCATTGAGCTGGGCCTTGCAGTAGGGGCACCAGTCAAAGGAGCGACTGAAGAAAAGCATCAGGCCTTTTTCGCCTGCCAGGGAGTCCAGGGTCTGTACTTCCCCGTTCTGGTCCGGGGCTTCCAGCACAGGAATGCTGGATCCTTCCGGAAAATCCGGGGCCCAGACAAAGTCCTGGGCCTGTGCCGGCAGGTTCAGGCAGAGCAGGCAGAGTAAAAAGCCGGAAAAGGCACTGAAGGATTGGATAAGGCGGCTCATGGGTTAACTCCTGTGTCATTGCTTATCAAGCAGGGGATAGGGCCTTATGGTATTGAATTCAGGATCACTTTGCCAAGGCCCGGGAAAGACGCCAGGACAGGGTTTATTCACCAGCCAGTCAGCGAGACT
>CAZKJY010000095.1:0-6929 GCA_964553165.1 uncultured Enterobacteriaceae bacterium | reverse complement strand
AACGGCTGCATTGTGAAGACTGCCGGTGTCGACGAAAGCATACTGACTTTCTCCGGCCCCGCGCGCATTTTTGAAAGCCAGGATTCTGCCGTTAAAGCCATCCTTGCTGACGAAATTGTCGCCGGTGATGTCGTCGTTATTCGCTATGAAGGTCCCAAGGGAGGTCCCGGCATGCAGGAGATGCTGTACCCGACGTCCTATCTCAAATCCAAAGGCCTTGGCAAACAGTGCGCGCTGTTGACCGATGGCCGTTTCTCAGGTGGCACTTCTGGACTATCTATTGGACATGCTTCGCCTGAAGCAGCTGAAGGTGGCGACATTGCGCTGGTCAACGAAGGTGATTTGATCGAAATCGATATTCCAAATCGAAAAATCCATCTGGCCATCAGCGATGAAGAATTGGCCAAACGCCGTGCTGAGATGGTGGCCAAAGGCTCTGCCGCCTGGAAGCCGACAGAGAAGCGTAGCCGTAAAGTCAGTTCAGCCCTGAAAGCCTATGCTGCATTGACGACCAGCGCTGACAAGGGCGCTGTGCGCAATGTTGATCAGGTCTATAAATAAGTATGGACTGGCGAATTTTTCTCACTGTTTTTTTGACAGTCTTTGTGGCTGAGCTTGGCGACAAAACCCAGCTTGCCACCATGCTCTTTGCCGCTGACCGTGAAGTAAACAAGTACCTGGTTTTTTTCGCGGCTTCAGCTGCGCTGATCGTGGCATCAGCGATTGGTGTGCTGGCAGGCAGCCTGCTGTCAAACTATATCAACGAGAAATATCTGCACTATATTGCCGGCATCGGCTTTATCCTGATTGGCGGCTGGACGCTGTACCGGGCCTGATCAGGCTTTATCAAGCACGATAAAACTGTAGTCGTAGGGATTGGGCTCCACCGCCTTGAAGTCTTCGCGTGCCACCTGGCGCCATTGATCCCGTTCAAAATCCGGAAACCAGGCATCACCGTGTACCTCGGCATGAACCTGGGTCAGGTAAATCCTGTCTGCTTCTGGCAGCGCCTGCGCATAAAGCTCCGCGCCACCGATGACCATGGCCTCGTTCATGCCATCAATGAAGCAGATACTGTCAGCCAGCTCCTTCGCTGCTTTAAGCGAATGGACGATCCTGATGCCTTCAGCCTGGTAATCTGGATTTCTTGTCACGACAATATTAGTGCGCCCCGGCAGCGGCCTGCCGATGGATTCAAAGGTCTTGCGTCCCATGATGATGGGTTTGCCCAGGGTGACTCTCTTGAAATATTTCAGATCCTCACTCAGATGCCAGGGCAGGTTGTTATTGATGCCAATCACCCGGTTCTCTGCCATGGCAACAATCAGGGCGAGTTTCATCAAACAGCAACCGGGGCTTTAATATTGGGATAGGCATCATAATTTACGATTTCAAAATCCTCGAACCTATACTCGTATATGCTGGCAGGCTTTCTGAGAATTCTTAGCTGAGGCAAACTTCTCGGCTCTCTTTGTAACTGGGTTGCAACCTGTTCCTCATGGTTACTGTATATATGCAGGTCACCAAAACTGATAACAACTTCATGTGGCTCCAAATCACACTGCTGGCCAAGCATATGCGTGAGCAGAGCCAGACTCGCAATATTATAGGGAAGCCCAAGAAAGCTGTCTGAGCTGCGAATATAGAGCTGGGAAGACAGTTTCCCGTTCGCCACATAAAACTGGTACAAAAGATGGCAGGGCGGCAAAGCCATCCTGCCGGTTCTGGCATTCTCCTGCGGCGACAGGGCTTCATCAGGTAAATATTCGACATTCCAGCCATGAAAAAGGATTCGCCTGCTATCCGGATTTTCCTTCAGCGTTTTAATGACATAATCAATCTGGTTGATCGTTCCGCCCTTCTTTGTCGGCCATGCAGTCCATTGTTTGCCATACACTGGACCCAGATCACCGTTTTCAGTAGCCCATTCATCCCAGATACTGACCCCGTTTTCTTTCAGCCATTTTGTATTGGTATCACCATTTAAAAACCAGATGAGCTCGTTGGCAATGCTTTTGAAGTGCAATTTTTTCGTTGTTAAAAGTGGAAAGCCTTCTTTTAAATTATGTCTAATCTGACGACCGAATACCGAGGTCGTTCCTGTCCCTGTTCTGTCTTTCTTTTCCAGACCATTTTCCAGAATATCTTTTAATAAATCTAAATACGCCTTCACGCTACCACTCCTTCACTGAAAATGTCCCGAAGCATATCGAGGTGTTGCTTCATGCCTTTGCCTTGTCAAAAAAGTTTTGTGTATAGGCCAGATAGAGTACGGCTATACCGAAAAGAATCATGGGCGCCGACAGGACCTGGCCCATGGTCATCCAGTTAAAGGCGACAAAGTCGAAACCGGCATCCGGCTGCCTGAAAAACTCGGCGAATGACCTCAAAAGTCCATAGCCCAGACAGAACATGCCGCTGACAGCAAAAGCCGGCCGGGGTTTGGCTGAATAAAACCACAAAATAACAAAGAGGGTCATGCCCTCCAGCCCCGCCTGGTAAAGCTGGGACGGATGCCTGACCAGCTGCTCCGGATCGGTTGGAAACACCATGCCCCAGGGAACATCCGTTACCCTGCCATATAATTCCGCACCGATAAAATTACCCAGTCTGCCAGCAGCAAGCCCAATGGGAACCAGCGGGGCCACGAAATCCATGACCTCAACCAGGGACTTTTTATATTTCCTGCCATAAAGCCAGGCTGCGATCAGTACGCCGAGAAAACCGCCATGGAAGGACATGCCACCACGCCAGATCAAAAACAGCGACAGCGGATTATCTATCAGGCTGCCGAGGTTGTAGAACAGCATGTAGCCGACGCGCCCCCCGATCACAACGCCCAGGGCGCCATAGAAAATCATGTCGCTGATCTGGTCGTCATTCCAGCCAGAAGCAGGGCGAGCAGCACGTTTTTTCCCCAGCAACCAGGCGGCTGCAAAACCAATCAGGTACATGATGCCGTACCAGTGAATCTGAACTGGGCCCAGGGAAACAGCAACCGGATCTATCTCAGGATATTGCAGCATACAGCGCCGCAGTATAACGGTTTTTCCCTGGAATGGGTGGCTAAAACTTAAGCCCGGGCAGTACGCAGCAGACGTTCCACACCGGCGTTGTAGAGCTCCATGTCAATCATGGATTTAACCGCTTCACTGTCCTCTGCCTGCAGGGCGCGGTAGAGTAATTCTTCTGCCTGCTGAAAGGTAATATTGCGGATCACCGATTTGACGCGACCCAGCGCATTGATGTTCATCGACAGGACTTTATAACCCATGGCCATCAGCAGGATTGCCGCGCCTGGATCCCCCGCCATCTCGCCACAGACGCTATAACGCAGACCCGATTTTTCAGCCGTGCGGGCAATATCATTGAGTGCATGCAGTACCGGCGGATGGTAGGTCGAAAACAGATTTGCCACCCGAGGATTGTTGCGGTCCACCGCCAGTAGATACTGGATCAGGTCATTGGTGCCCACGGAAATGAAATTCACCCGGCTGGCCAGCGCCTTGATCTGGTAGGTAATCGCCGGGACCTCCACCATGACGCCGATATCCGGCTTGTTAATGTTGAGTCCTTCTTCCAGCAGCTCGGCAAAGCCCCGGTCAATCAGATGCATGGCGTAATCAACCTGACGCATGTTACTGACCATGGGCAGCATGATGTGCAGATTGTTCAGGCCCTGACTGGCTTTCATCATGGCCCGCACCTGGGAAATGAAGAGTTCCGGGTGGTCCATGCTGACGCGGATACCCCGCCAGCCCATGAAGGGGTTTTCCTCCTTGATGGTGAAATAAGGCAGCGCCTTGTCGCCCCCGATATCCAGCGTGCGCATGGTGACCGGTCTCGGGTACAGTGCTTCCAGCTGGGGACGGTAAATTTCAGCCTGTTCCCGCTCGGTTGGAAAACTGTCTCGCAGAATGAAGGGGACTTCCGTCCGAAACAGGCCGATACCTTCTGCGCCCCGGGCTTTCGCGGTTGCCGCGTCGGTGACTATCCCCGTATTCACCCACAGCTCAATGCGTTTTTTATCGAGGGTCTCAGCAGGGAGGTCCTTGATGGCCTCCAATTCTTCAGAGAGCTGGACCTGTTCATGCACGATTTCCTGAAAACGGGCCCGCAATTCATCGGAAGGATTGCTGTACACCCTGCCGTTGTAACCATCGATAATCAGTTCCTTACCATCAAATTCCGAAAAGGGGATATCAATGGCGCCCATCACCGCCGGGATGCCCATGCCTCTGGCCAAAATAGCTACGTGGGAATGACCGGAACCCTTGGCGGAGACAATACCAACCAGTTTTTCCTTGGGGACTTCCGCCAGCATGGCTGCCGACAGGTCCTCACAGACCAGAATGCAGTTATCCGGATAAATTCGGGTTTTCTTTTCCTGGTCCTGCAGGTAAAACAGCACACGTCCGCACAGATCCTTGATATCGGTGGCCCGTTCGCGCAGATAATCATCATCGATCATCTCCAGGTTTTTGACATGCGACATGGCCACCGATGCCAGCGCACCCTGCGCCCAGTTGCCCTCCTGAATCTTGGCCACCACCTCATTACCCAGGGCCTGATCGCTGAGCATGTGCAGATAGGCATCGAACAGCTCCCTTTCTTCTGGCCGCAACTGACTCTTGATTTTCATTTTGAGTTCGCTGATGTCGACACGCACCGCTTCCAGACACTCATTGAAAAAGCGGATTTCCGCTTTGACATCCTTGCAGGCACGGTTTGGAATCGCACTGAGATCGGCCGGCGGGAAAACCGCGACCGCTTCAGCAATGGCGACCCCCGGTGCACCCGGTAAACCTTCAAAACAGACGTCATTGGTTTTGATGCCGGAGGGGCTGAGACCGGTTATGGCGCCGCGTGCTTCCGCATTGGCAATCAGGCCTGCCAGCTGGGCTGAGAGGGTGATCAGGAACGCTTCTTCTTCCGAATCGAAAACTCGTCTTTCGATCTGCTGAACGACCAGTACGCCGAGCACCTTCTGATGGTGAATGATGGGTACGCCAAGAAAGGATTCAAACTGCTCTTCGCGGGTTTCCGGCAGGTAGACATAGCTGGGGTGTGAGCTGGCGTTATCCAGGTTGACCGGCTCGGCGCGTCTGGCTACCAGACCCACCAGTCCCTCTTCCGCGCCGAGGCTGACTTTGCCGACCGCAGCCTGGTCAAGACCGATAGAGGCCATCAGCACATAGCGGTTGAGGTTCTGATCAAGCAGGTAGACGGAACAGACTTTTGTTGACAGCGCACGCTGAACCCGTTTGGTAATGATATCCAGGCTGGCGGTAAGGTCTTTGGCCCCATTCACCTCCTGAATGATGCTGCGCAGCGTATCTAACATATGGCTTATCTATCTAGGATACGGAGACAGAGGTCCGCTTCGTGTTAGTGGTTGACTGGCCAAGCGCCTGACTCATGGGCTGATGAAACTCCTCCAAAGCCCGGGAATAGACTTCACGCTTGAAGGGAATCACCTTTTCCAGCGGTTTCCAGTAACTGATCCAGCGCCAGCGGTCGAACTCGGGCTTGTCAGTGCGATCAAAGCAGATTTTGCTGGTATCACAGATCAGCCTGAGTAAAAACCACTTCTGTTTCTGCCCGATACAAACCGGTTGTGAATTCTGTCGGATAAACTGACTCGGTAAGCGATAGGGTAGCCAGCTTTTGGTTCTGGCGACAATTTCAACATCTTCAGGGCCCAGTCCGACTTCTTCGTACAGTTCCCTTATGGCAGCTTCTTCAGGACTTTCGTGCTGCTGTATGCCACCCTGGGGGAATTGCCAGGCATTCTGCCCGACACGCTTGGCCCAGAGTAATTTGCCCTCATCATTGAAAATAATGATGCCGACATTTGGCCTGAATCCATCTTGATCTATCACAGTTCTCAGTTTCCGTTTTTTCTTTTGTTTTCATTAGCGTCGCGGCTAATTACTCTCACAGCTCTCTGCATATTCAGCGGCAGAAAGCAGGTCATCCAGTTCGGTCTCATCACTCAGCCTGATTTTAAACAGCCAGCCGTCATCATAGGGGCTGTTATTCACGGATTCCGGACTGTTCTCAAGCTTGTCGTTGACCTCTACAATCTCACCACTGACAGGCGCATAGATGTCTGAAGCGGTCTTGACGGATTCAACGACACTGACCTCTTCCTTCGCATTTACCTGTGTCCCCTGCTCTGGCAGTTCAACATAGACCACATCACCCAGTTCAGACTGGGCAAAATCACTGATGCCCACCGTGGCAATACCGTCATCATCCAGTTTCAGCCACTCGTGGCTGCTGGTGTAATACAAATCTTCGGGGGTTTCACTCACTACTGCTTTCCTCGGTTAATTCGTCCGCCTGGGTCCAGAAACACAGGAAAAACGCTGAATTGATTTAACTCATCATATTTAAGAGGCGGGCTTCCTGCAAGGATTTATATGGGGCCTGTCTGGACCCTGGGACGACCTGGCCGGGCGCTGCGAATCAGCAGTATGACCGGGATCAGGCCTAGTAGAATCAGTGTTACAGAAGGCAGGGACGCCCGCTCCCATTGCCCTTCTGCAGTCATCTGATAGATTCTCACGGCGAGCGTATCCCAGCCGAAGGGGCGCATGATCAGTGTGGCCGGCATTTCCTTCATGACATCCACAAACACAATGATCAGCGCGGTGATTATGCCGGGTCTGAGCAGCGGCGCATAAATTTGCCGCAACAGGCGCCCGGGAGAGCTACCCAGACTGAGGGCAGCTTCGATGACACTGGGATTAATACGTTCAAAGCCCGCTTCAACCGGGGCGAAGGCTACTGCCATGAAGCGCGTGCTGTAGGCCAGCACCAGAGCAAACAGGCTGCCTACCAGGAATGGGCGGATACTGATGGCGAAGACCCCCTGGGCCAGGTCCAACAGGACCTGATCCAGATAGGTGAAGCTGAGAATAATG
>CAZKJY010000094.1:0-6994 GCA_964553165.1 uncultured Enterobacteriaceae bacterium | reverse complement strand
CGGCATCCTCCAACGCTGCCCGAATCATCCCTGATTGAAAAAATGCAGGATGCCGGCATCGAGTTACTGGCAGCAGCAGCTTTTCAGCGTTATGAAATTTCGGCCTTTGCCCGTGACGGCCTGCAGTGCAAACACAACCTGAATTACTGGAGTTTCGGTGATTATCTGGGTATTGGCGCCGGTGCACATGGCAAAATCACGCTACTGCCTCAACAGCAGATCATTCGGACACGAAAAATACGGCAGCCAAAGACCTATCTGGACCCGCAGCAGAGCGCCTGCATCAGTCAGGCTGTCATTGCAAGGACTGAACTGCCACTGGAATTTATGATGAATGTCCTCAGGCTGCCGGATGGCGTCAGGGAACGCCTGTTTGAAGAGCGTACGGGGCTGCCTTTCAGCACCGTCGCGGGGACAATCAGGGATCTGCAGAGTCAGGGATTGCTCAAACCCCGTGATATCGCCCCAACAGCAAGGGGCATGGATTTGCTGAACAATGTGTTACAGGCTTTTATTAACTAGTATTCGGCGTTAATATCTCGCCTATTCTAGCGAATACTAATCCTGTAATTGGTGCACCAACTAGATTTATGTCAAACGCTGCTGTAAATACTGCCTGTACCCATGGTTTTATCCAGGCTTCATGCACGTCCTGTAACCTGAAGGGAATCTGTCTGCCTCTGGCCATGGACATCAAGGACATTGACAGGCTGGACAGCATTATTCAGCGCAGTCGGCCCATCCAGGGTGGTGAGCACCTTTACCGTGCCGGCGATAAATTTTCTTCCATCTTTGCTGTCCGGTCTGGCTCAATCAAAACATACATGATTGATGATGATGGCATCGAGCAGATTACCGGCTTCTATTTACCTGGCGAAGTACTGGGCTTTGATGGCATTGATAATGAAATCTACGCTTCCAATGTCGTGGCGCTTGATACCTCCACAGTTTGTGAAATTCCATTCAGCCGCATGGAAGAATTATCCCTGCAGGTGCCTTCATTACAGCGACACTTTTATCAGTTGATGAGTCGCCAGATTGAGAACAATCACCGCCTCCTGCTGACCATTAGCAAAAAGAATGCTGAGGGTCGCGTTGCCACCCTGCTACTCAGCCTTTCTCAACGCTACAGCCGCCGCAAGTTATCCCCCAATGCCATGCGTCTGCCAATGTCCCGCATGGATATTGGCAATTTTCTTGGTCTCACTATTGAAACTGTCAGCAGAACCTTCAGCCGTTTACAGAAGGACAAGATTATCCGTGTCGATGGCAGAGAAGTTGTCATTCTGGACCACGAAAAGTTGAGCGAACTTTCTCATAAAACACGTTGATCGTTTCCTGCCAGGTTATGATCTGATGTGGGCGAAATGAAATACCTGCCGCTTTTATTCCTGCTTAACCTGCTTCCTCTTTTCATTGCCAATGGTCATGCAAAACCTGAACGTATTGTCAGCCTGAGTCTTTGCAGCGATGAGCTGGTACTGGCGATCGCGGAAACGGAAAATATAGCCTCCCTGAGTTACCTGTCTGCTGACCCTTTCTACGCAGGCATCAGTGGCACTCTACCCCAGGTCTACCTGAATCAGGGGCGGGCTGAAGAAGTGATTGCGCTTGATCCCGACCTGATCATCAGCTCCCGTTTCAGTGCCAGCAATGCCATTAGCCTGCTGGGCCAACTGGACTATTCCGTCCACATACTGGGTTTCCCCGCAGATCTGGAGGCTTCTTATACACAAATCCGTGAAGTCGCTGTTCTGCTCGGCGAAGAAGAAAATGGCGAAAAGCTGATTAGTGACATGCAGACGACGCTGGCTCGCATGCAGACTGCAATGGCGTCCCAGCGAGGCAAGTCTGCGGTATTTTACGCCAATAACGGATTCAGCTATGGTCAGGGCACACTCCGGGATTACTTTCTTGCTTCCCTGGGGATTCAAAATGTCGCCAGCGAGCTTGGCCTTCAAAATGTTGGCAAACTGCCCCTGGAGCTGTTGCTTGAGGCGCAACCGGATTTTCTGCTCGTCGATGCAGCAGGTGCACATGATCAGCAACTGGCAAATCCCTTGCTCAATCATCCGGCTGTCCGACATTATTTTACACGCGACAGACTGATTGTTCTGCCTGACCGGTATTTTCAGTGTGCCGGGCCAGCCATGATGCAGGCCTATTCCCTAATGCTGGACGCCCTGGGAATCCCTTTGTGAATCCGCCTGATCAATCCCGACTTGTATTATCAGTACTGCTAATCAGTATCCTGCTGCTTTTTTTCTGGAACCTGGGTAGCGGTCCTGCTGACATATCGCTCTGGCAAGGTATTCAGGATAGCCTTAATGGCACTGCCAGCAGTGAAGCGCTGATATTTTCTGAAATTCGTTTGCCCCGGGCACTGCTGGCAATTGGCATCGGCTTTTCACTGGCGCTCTCCGGAGCCGCCCTGCAGGGACTGCTGATAAACCCTCTGGCCAGTCCGGACCTCTTGGGCGTCTCACAAAGCGGCGTCTTTGCAGCAGTCATTGTGCTCTACTATGGCCTGGCTTCCCTGGCCTGGTTTTTTGTGCCCCTGGCCGCCATGTTCGGGGCTCTGCTTGCCGTGCTGATTATTTTTGCTCTGGCCGGCAACTATCCCAGAGCCCTCAGTATCATTCTTATCGGCATTGCGATTAATGCCATCACCACCGCGCTTACCTCGTTTGCGCTGAATTACGCACCCAATCCCTTTGCCCTGCAGGAAATCTATTTCTGGATGCTTGGCTCGCTGAGCAATCGCAGCAGTAATGAGCTGTTTTTTGCCCTGCCTTTCATGGCACTGGGCTGGGCATTGATACTTTCCTGCCGGAGCTTTCTGGACGCCATGAGCCTGGGGGAAGACACTGCCAAATCCCTGGGTTTCAGGGTAAGTCGCTGTAAGACCCGATTGATTATTGGTGTCGCCTTTGCCACCGGTGCCTCCGTAGCAGTCAGTGGCAATATTTCCTTTATTGGTCTGATGGTGCCGCACCTATTACGCCCACTGGTCAGACACGAACCCGGTCGACTGCTGCTGGTCAGCGCCCTCGGCGGGGCCGCTTTATTATTGCTGGCAGATACCCTGGTTCAGCATCTGCCCGGCGCCCAGGAACTGCAGGTTGGTGTTTTAACGGCTGCTCTCGGAGGCCCATTCTTTTTATTTCTGATTTTTAAACACAGGCAGTTGCTGACATGAGTGAGCTTCTGACCGTCAACCGTGTTAGCTGGGATATTGCAGGCACACCTGTGCTCAGGGAAGTCTCATTACAGCTCGCTGCAGGGGAAACCCTCGGCATCATCGGCCCAAACGGGGCCGGCAAATCATCCCTGCTGAAACTACTGGTTGGTATTCATCAAGCAAGGCATGGTGAATTGAAACTGCTGGGGAAGCCCTATCATGACATTGAGTCACGGGATTTTGCCCGTCAGCTTGCCTATCTGGAACAGGATGCGCAGATCAACTGGCCCCTGCTCACCGACAAGGTCATCCAGCTCGGGCGCAGTGCCCATCAGGCAGCCTATGGCAAACTTGGTGCAGCAGATGAAACTGCAATTCAGGATGCCATCGGGCTTACCGGCGTCGAACGCCTGCTGGGCCGGAAAGTATCGAGTCTGTCGCAGGGTGAAAAAATGCTGGTCTCACTTGCCCGGGTATTTGCCAGTCAGGCGGACATTATTCTGGCTGATGAGCCCGTCGCGGCGCTGGATCCCTATCACCAGCTTCTGATCATGGAGTTGCTGAAATCGCACAGTCAGCAAAAGGGAAAGGCCTGCATGGTTGTCCTTCACGATCTCAGTCTGGCGGCACGATTTTGTGACCGCCTCATACTGATGTCGGGCGGAAGGATTGTCAGCTCAGGCTCTCCTGATTGGGTTCTCGGGGAGGAAAATCTGCGCGAGTTTTACCGAATCCTTTGTTATAGTGATTTTTCACGGTCAATCATCCAGCCTTTGCAGCGCCTATAATGTCTATAGTGCCTGCCCGAACACACGACATGAGTATTTGGAAAAAAGTTAGAACACCGCAGGATCTGAATGAGTTTCTGGCAGACTCCATGGCCGGTTACCTGGGTATTGATTTCCTTGAAATCGGCGCCGATTATCTGCGGGCCAGCATGCCTTTAAGTGAAAAGACACGACAAAACATGGGGTTCATGCATGGCGGAGCCAACGTTGTACTGGCTGAAACCATTGGCAATATTGCCTCTATACTTTGCTGTGACGAGGGCAAAACCGTTGTTGGCCTTGAAATCAACGCCAACCATATCCGTCCGGGTTTTTCTGAAGTTACCGCAACAGCCAGACCTATTCATATTGGTCGTTCCACAATGATCTGGGAAATCAGGATCGTCAACTCTGACAACAAACTTACCTGCATATCACGCTTCACCGGCGCGGTCATTGATAAAGCGGAATAACCCCTATGCCAGCTCCCCATTTCCAAGGAACCGCCGGCTTCATCAGTCTCTTTGATCATTTGCTGCAGCTGCCCAGTGTCAGCTCGACCAACCCGGCCCTTGATCAGTCAAACCTGGCTGTCATTCATTTGCTGGCCGAGGTTTTTGAATCTCTGGGATTCAGTACCGAAGTGCTGCCACTGCCCGGGGAGTCAAAAAAGGCCAATCTGATTGCTACTCTCGGGACGGGCCCTGGTGGACTGGTCCTGTCCGGACACACCGATACGGTTCCCTATGACGAGGCGCTCTGGCAATTCAATCCCCTGCAGCTTACCGAAAAAAATCACCGGCTTTACGGGCTGGGTGCCACTGACATGAAGGGTTTTTTTGCCGTTGTCTATACGGCACTGGAGTCCTTTCTCAACGAAATACCGGCATTGAAACAGCCCCTGATTATCCTGGCCACAGCCGATGAGGAAAGTTCCATGAACGGCGCCCGCGAACTGGCCAGACTCGGCCAGCCGAAGGCACGCTACGCGGTTATAGGAGAACCTACCAGCCTGCAGCCGATCAATATGCACAAGGGGGTGATGATGGAAACCATCCGCATCCAGGGCAAGAGTGGCCATTCATCCAACCCGGCACTCGGTCAGAATGCTCTTGAAGCCATGCATGATGTTATCGGCGCTCTGTTACACTTCCGTCAGCAGCTGCAAAGCGAATACAGCAGTCCCCATTTTGCGGTGAATGTGCCCACCATGAACCTGGGCGCCATCCATGGCGGCGATAACCCAAACCGAATCTGCGGGCATTGCGCACTGGAATTTGATGTTCGGCTGCTACCCGGCATGAGCAATGATTCGATCCGCTCTGCCATTGAAGCATTGATTCTTCCCATCGCAGAAAAGCATCAGACCCTGATTACCCTGGAAAACCTCATTCCCGGTGTGGAACCCTTTGTGAATGACAACAGCGAACTGCTGAGAGCTGCAGAAACCCTGACCGGACACAGCGCCATGACCGCCGCCTTTGGCACAGAAGCACCTTTTCTGCAGGCACTGGGTATGGATACCATCGTGCTGGGACCAGGCTCCATCGACATGGCCCATCAGCCGGACGAATACATGGCGCTGGACCAGGTCAAACCGGCCATATCACTGATTCAGGCACTGGTTAAAAAATATTGCCTATAGCTCAGTAAGCTCTACTTTCTATCAACTCTCTGCTCCAATACCCAGGCATGCTTTCAAAATGCCGCTCTACCTTGCTAAGTCCCAGAAATATTGGAGAATTTTCCTCGTTTTCCTGTAGAATAGCCGCCCTTTTCAAGTATTTTCAAAAGCGGGCGAAACACTATGGCAAATGACACGAAACAGTATGTGTCCTGGTTCAGACATTCCTCTCCCTATATCAACGCCTATCGGGGAAAGGTCTTTGTCATTCTCTTGCCTGGAGAAGCCATCGCCCATGAAAACTTCCACAATATTGCTCATGACATCACCCTGCTGAACAGCCTGGGCGTCAAACTGGTACTGGTACATGGTGCCAGACCTCAGATCGATGCCGCCCTGAATGCAGCCGGGCTGAAAGCTGAACTTCAGCAGGATCCGCATGGCAAACTGCACCGCCAGCTTCGCGTCACCGACATCGACAGCCTCCTCCTCATCAAGCAGGTTGTCGGCAGAATGCGTATCGACATTGAAGCCCTGTTTTCCATGGGCCTGATCAATTCACCCATGCATGGTGCCGATATCAATATCTGTAGTGGTAATTTTGTGGTTGCCAAACCCTATGGCATTCAGAATGGTATTGACTATGCTCATACCGGCGAGATCCGCAAGGTTGATTCTCAGGCTATCCTGGCCCAGCTGGCTAACAACAATATCGTGCTGCTTTCCAATCTCGGTTTCTCTGCAACCGGTGAAGTCTTCAACCTGACCGCAGAGGAAGTTGCCGCAGAAACCGCGATTGCCCTGCAGGCTGACAAACTGCTGATCTACAGTCATGACGCCGGGATACTTGATAAGGAAGGCGTGCCGATCAACAAACTCAGTGCTGAGCAGGCACAAAAACTCATCAATGAGAAAATCAAGGCAGGAGGCCTGATGGATGAAGGGCTGAAAAATCTTGAGCTCAGCGTGCGCGCCTGCAAGGCCAGCGTAAAACGCTCACAGGTCATCTCTTACGTTGAGGATGGCGCTCTGCTGACAGAACTCTTCACCCGTGATGGCATCGGCACTCTGATCACACAGGAACTTTACGAGCAGATCAGGCCTGCCACCATCAAGGATATTGGCGGCATCATGGATCTGATTGGCCCGCTGGAGCAGCAGGGTATTCTGGTGCACCGGTCCAGGGAAAAGCTGGAAGCGGAAATTTCGCATTTTTCTGTGATTGAGCGGGAAGGCATGATCATCGCCTGCGCCGCCCTGTTTTTGCATGAGGGCCACAGTGCCGAACTGGCCTGTCTGGCCACCCGGGACGAATACAGAAACAACAAATACGGACAGGCAATTTTTGAACATATCGAACAAAAAGCGCTGGATAACCAGGTGAAGAAGCTATTTGTGCTGACCACCAAATCACCACACTGG
>CAZKJY010000093.1:0-7034 GCA_964553165.1 uncultured Enterobacteriaceae bacterium | reverse complement strand
CAAGCCGAATCAGATCATCTTCCCCTTCAACGATCCCGAAGGCATGCAGTGTACTTCTGGCATCACTGATTCTGGAATCCTTGTCCAAACTGCGGCCACCCAGTACCCGCTCACAGGCAAGCAGGGATTCGAGGGCATGTCGCGCGCTGGCAGACTTGGTAATATCACGCAAGCCGGCCAGATCAGCGCCAGCGGCATCCTGAGCCAGTGCCAGATGTGAAAAGGCCTGGGAAACCAGAGCACCGCCCAGCATTCTGACTATAGCAAGCCGGGGCAATTCATGTTTGATCACCAGCCCCCCCACGCCTTCACGTTGTCTGGCATAGTGTACGGCGTCGGCTGCCATCATGCGCTGAAAACCTCCGCTCATGGCTGCCAGCATGCAGCGCCCCAGGCGCAGACAGTAAAACAGGACTTCAACACCATTTCCCTGGATTTCATTGGCATAAGGGACAGGGAAATGACGAAAACCCAGTCTGGAATTGATATTTTGCGGGAAGGCGCTGGTATTGGAACTCTCACAACGAAAGCCTGTTTCCGCGTCCTGATCCTGGGCTGGCAGCTCCACTATAAAAAGACCAAACTCCTTGCCGGCCCGGCCTTTTCTGGCCACCACTGCGGCCAGACCACCATGGCTTGCACTGGTGATATACAGCTTGTTACAGGGGCCTTCCGCATACAAGCGCCAGCATTGATTTGCCTCATCGGGCTCAACCCAGGCCTGTACCCGTTTGGCATTCACCCCGACGCCGACTTCTGTCAGGGCAAAGGCAATCAGGGTGCCGGCCGCGATACGGGGAAGAAATGCTTCACACTGCTCCTGGCTGCCGTATCCCAGCAAGGCACTAGAACCGATGGTCAACTGACCTGAAAGCTCCACTGCCAGCGAGCCCAGACCATTTGCAGCCAGCGTCTCTTCAAGCAGCGCCAATTGCGGGTAATCAAGACCCAGTCCACCGTATTGCTGCGGGACCGTAAACCCGTACGCGCCTTCAGCAGCCACGGCCTGCCGTAAAATTCCTGAGATAGTATTTTGTTCATCGAATGCCTGCCCCTGAGCCAGCTTTTCCAGAGCACACTGCAGAATGGCTGAGGCTTTGCTGCTTGTCGAACGCCGGTAACTCTCACCGCCGGAACACAGCTCGTCCAGTGTTGGAGTCGCTCCGAAAATCATGCGCTCAACCAGACTCCGATGACGCAGATTCAATTTTTTCTGGGCTGCATCAGCGGCATTTTCCAGCACTGAAATATCTTCAGCCTGCTGTTTATCCCCCGCTGCTGCCAGCGCGATGCTGGCCGCAGAATTGCCTTTTTCTTCAGACTTCATTTGAGCTCTCTGGTTCGCCTTGGACAGCCAGTGATGTTCCTCTGCACAGTAGCGTCATTGTAGCTCAAGTCAGCAGGGGGATGCTTTTTCCGGGCAAAATTATGTGTTCGATGGACTTGCACCCTGAGGGCGGTTTATGCTCCTGTGAAAGCAAAGCAACTATCCATAAGAAGAGGATATCCAGATGTCTGATAACAACCAGGAAACAGCTTTAAGCCGCCGGGAAATACTCGCCGGTGCAGCCGGTCTTGCCCTGGCCTCCAATGTCGTCAACGCACAGATCAGCACTGCCACAAGTGCTCAGGTGCCGATCTACATGCCACAGACTGAGTTTGTCTATGAGGCGATTGTTGATATCGAACCCGGCATCGATCTGGGCAACGGTCCCCTCGGCCCCCGTGCCATGGTGCCAATCATTGGCGGCACCTTTGAAGGGCCGAACATGCGTGGTACTGTCCTGGCGGGAGGAGCCGACCGCCAGCAGGTTCGAGCCGATGGCGTGCGTACTCTCGATGCGCTCTATGAAATGCAGACAGATGATGGCGCCATCATCACAGTCCGTAATCAGGTCCTGTCTTTGCCGGACTCAGACAATCGCTTTTCGTTTATTCAGATAACCGCACCGGAATCCTACGACTGGCTTAACAAATCCATCCATGTAGGCACCCTGAACTCACTGCGTCCGGGACGGAATGCCGTGCTCATCCGGGCATTCAGAATCATCTGAAGTTCAGAAACGGAAAGGCTGATTTCATTCGTTTTACATGTGTTGAGTAAACAGGTCTAATAGGCCTGCTGAAAACAGAAGCAAGCTCTCAGCATTTCAATTAGAACAAAAAGCCAATAACTAAATTCAGGGACTGTGTCACCATGAAGAAGTATCCGTTCCGTGCCGATCATGTCGGCAGCCTGCTCCGCCCGGAAAAAGTCAGGGAAAACCGCGCACTCTGGAAAGCAGGCAGACTCAGTGCAGAAGATCTGCGTGAAATTGAAGATGAAGCCATTGCCGAAACCGTGCTCAAACTCGAATCCATCGGCATGCAATCCATCACTGACGGCGAATTCCGGCGTGACTATTTCCATCTTGATTTTCTCAAAGAGCTTGGTGGCGTCACTGTCTCCGGTGGTATTGATGCCAACCCCAATGCCAAAGTCGCTGAAGACGGATTCAAGCCGCCCTCCTGCAGCGTGACAGGCAAACTCAAACACATCAGGGATATTCAGGTGGATGATTTCACCTATCTGCAGTCAATTACCTCCCATACCCCAAAAGTGACGATTCCCTCGCCGACCATGGTGCATTTCCGGGGTGGCAGGAAATCCATTGACATCAATTCCTACCCGGACATGGATGAGTTCTTTGATGATCTGGCAGCTGCCTACCGCGAAGAAATTGATCACCTGTATCAGGCTGGACTGCGCTATCTCCAGCTGGATGATACCAATCTGGCCTACCTCTGTGATCCGAAGATGCGGGCAGCGGCGAAAGAGCGCGGCGAAGATCCTGATGAACTGCCACGCACCTATGCTGAGCTGATCAATGCGGTGATTGACGGCAGGCCGGATGACCTGAGTGTTTGCATTCATCTTTGCCGGGGTAATTACCGCAGCACCTGGTTTGCCGAAGGAGGCTATGAACCGGTCGCGGAAATCCTGTTCAATCACATCAATGTCGATGGTTATTTTCTGGAATACGACGACGAGCGCTCTGGTGATTTCGCCCCGCTGCGTTTCGTCCCGGACAACAAACGGGTTGTGCTGGGAATCGTCTCCTCCAAGCTGGCCCGCCTGGAGGAAATGGCGGACTTACAAAAACGTATTGATGAAGCTGCCCAGTTCATGCCCCTTGAGAATATGTGCCTGAGTCCGCAATGCGGGTTCTCATCTACCCATCATGGTAACGATCTGTCCCATGATGACCAGTGGCGTAAACTGGAGCTGATTGTGAATACCGCTGAAGCCGTCTGGGGAGATACCTGAGACTTCATTTGCAGATCATTTCTGGTTCTGCAGACACTGCTCCAGTCTTTCCAGGGTTTCCATGGCATCCAGTGCCTGCTGTACGCTGGCATTGGGTTCCCGACCCTCTTTGATAGCGGCAAAGAATTCCCTGTCCTGCAATTCAATCCCGTTCATGGAGACATCCACCTTGCTGACATCAATCGGGTTTTCGCGACCGTCAACCAGGTCATCATAACGGGCGATATAGGTGCCGTTATCGCAGATATAGCGGAAGAAAGTCCCCAGGGGTCCGTCATTGTTGAAGGACAGGGACAGGGTACACAAGGCTCCGCTTGGCACTTTCATACCGATCGTCATGTCCATGGCAATACCCAGCTCGGGATGATGCGGTCCTTCCAGTGCAAACAGGTCTGATACGAGCTGTCCGGTCTGGTACTGGAACAGATCTACTGTATGGCAGGCATGGTGCCAGAGTAGATGATCAGTCCAGCTGCGGGGTTGTCCCAACGCATTTAGATTGCTGCGGCGGAAGAAATAGGTCTGCACGTCCATCTGCTGGATGTTCAGTTCTCCGGCTTTGATCCTGTTATGAATCCACTGATGACTCGGGTTGAAGCGCCGGGTGTGACCTGCCATCGCCACCAGGCCGGTTTCCTGCTGGACTTTGACGATTTCGCGGGCATCCTCGATGTTGTCTGCCATCGGGATTTCAATCTCGACATGCACACCCGCTTTCATGCACTGAATGGCCTGCTGGGCATGGATCTGGGTCGGTGAGGCAATGATCGCCGCCTCTACCCCAGGTTGCGCCAGTGATTCTGCCAGATCAGAGGTGTGGTGTGGAATGCCGTATTCCTCAGCAACCGCTTTGGTGGATTCCGGCTTGCCGCCGCACAGACTCACGACTTCAATGCCCTCTATGTTCCTGATCCCGTCCAGATGCTTTTTCCCAAAGGCGCCCTGGCCTACCATGATAATTTTCATTCCAACTCTCTTTGCTTCAATGAATTTTCTGGTTTGATACTGCTTTTTGATACTGCTTAAGGGAGCTAAGGTATCATCTGCTCAGTCATTTTCAAGAATGATCAGACCTGCCCCGGTATTGGAGGCTGGCACATGATAGTGCCGGTAAATTTCTTTTACCTGGTCATCCAGCGCGCCACGCATGACAAGCCACATGACCATTTCAATGCCTTCGGCACCGGTTTCCCGGACATACTCGATATGCGGGATGTGCCTGAGTCGCTGCGGGTCTGCTGACAGGTCATCCAAGAAACGCGTATCCCATTCCCGGTTAATCAGACCGGCACGCGGACCGTGTAATTGATGTGACATGCCACCGGTGCCCATGATAACAACTTTAAGATCCTCATCATAAGCGTCAACCGCTTTGCGGATTGCCCTGCCAAGATTCCAGCAGCGATTACCCGTTGGTGGCGGATACAGGACGACATTAACGGCAACAGGAATGACCTTGAAAGGCCATTTGTCGACATGGCCACAGGTGATGGACAGCGGCACGGTCAGACCATGATCGACATCCATTTCATTCATGATGGTCATGTCGAATTCATCCAGAATCAGGGACTCGGCCAGATGCCAGGAAAGCTCGGCGTGGCCTTCAACCACAGGCACAGGTCGCGGCCCCCAGCCTTCATCAGCGGGTTTGTACTGATCGGCAACGCCAATCGAAAAGGTCGGAATGGACTGCAGGGAAAATACGGTGCCATGATCGTTATAGACCAGTATTACCACATCAGGGTTGACTTCCTTCAGCCATTTCCGGGCGGGTCCGTAACCATCAAACAATGGCTTCCAGTAGGGTTCTTCCGTCAGGCCCTGATCGTGAGCAACCCCGATGGCAGGGACGTGGGAAGTACATAATCCAGCAACTATTCTAGCCATTCTTTTTCTCCGATTTACTGCGGTTACCCTCAACACTTCGGCCGCCGGCTACCATCATTGCGCGATATTCATCCTGGGACATGCCCGACATGGCACCTGCCATGTACTGAAACGAGAGTCCCAGTGTTGCGCCCAGTTTGGCGGCATAATAGATATTGCCACCCACCTCGAGAATCCCATTAAAGTCCCGCTCCAGTACGGCTTTCTTCTGTGCTTCCGTCAACGGGAATTTGTCCAGATACCTGGCTTCATCAGCCAGAAATTCCTTGCGGTTTTCTTCTTTGAGCAAGGACATGAAAAACATGTTGAGGTGATAACCCTTCTGGCAGCGCTTGCGGTTAAACAAATAGGTGCCGGGAATGTCTTCGTATTGCTCTTCAATTTCAGCTTTCATTGTTGTCCCCCGTTCAGGCTATCAGCAGCCGGTTTTCGCACCCATCATAGCATGCGCATTTTGCAAGATGACTAAAGGTTCCAGTTTCCTTGATCCAGACCAATCTCTGTAAAGAAATTACAGGTATTGATTGATGCGGGGATAAACGGCCCGGATATTGTGTTCAAAGATATTGGCCTTTTCTTCATCACTGATAGCGGCATTGTCAATGTAGCGCTTGGTGTCATCAAAATAATGGCCGGTCTCCGGATCAATACCGCGTACAGCACCTACCATTTCCGATGCAAACAGAATATTTTTATTCGGGATCACTTTGAGCAGCATGTCGATACCTTTCTGATGATAAACACAGGTATCAAAAAAGACGTTATTCATCAGCAGTTCATCCAGTGGTGGCAGTTTCAGCATGTCTGCAAGCCCCCGGAAACGCCCCCAGTGATAGGGAACAGCACCTCCACCATGGGGAATAATGAATTTGATGGTCGGAAAATCCTGACAGACTGAGGACTGCATCAGCTGCATGAAGGCCACAGTATCGGCACTTAAATAATAGGAGCCGGTGGCATGAAATGCCGGGTTACAGGAGCCGCTGACATGGATCATGGCTGGCACATCAAGCTCAACCATCTTTTCATAGATGGGATACCAGTAACGGTCTCCCAGTGGTGGCGAATTGAAATGTCCGCCCGAAGGGTCCAGATTCAGATTGCAGCCGACAAAACCAAATTCAGTCACACATCGTTCAAGTTCAGCAATGCTGTTATCCAGGGTACTTCCCGGCGACTGTGGCAAAGCACAGGCCCCGATGAAGTTGTCAGGATACAGCTGGGTGACACGGTATATCAGCTCATTGGTATGCTCAGTCCAGAATTTACTGGTCCAGGCATTGCCGATATGCGGTCCCATCCAGCTTGCCCTTGGAGAGAAAATTGTATAGTCGGCACCACGCTCTTTCTGCAGCTTTAATTGTGAGTTCTCGAGACTCTCGCGAATATCATCATCACTGATGTCGATCAGTCCTTTTTCTCCGATATGTTCGGGGTCCTGGGCCAGTGCCGCCATTTGCTTATCGCGGTAATCCCCCAGTGCTTCGGGAGCAGTGGTATAGTGTCCGTGACAATCTATGATCATGTTGTGCCCCCTTCCCCTGAAATTATTCTATCTTCCGCACCTGCACAGACAGGCTTACTTGTTAAACTTCCGGTAAGCTTCCAGATCGTCCAGATAGACCAGCCCTTCCGCTTCCAGTTTTGGTCGCATGTTGTAAATATCCAGGCCCAATTCGCCTTTACCCAGACGTTCACGCTTGGCGACCTCATTGGCTTCACGCTGTCTGCCTGCCTGCAGGGCTTTCTCTGCAGACTCACGTTCTACAATGCAAACACCATCATCATCGGCAATCACAACATCGCCTGGAACAACATACTGTCCGGCGCAGACGATGGG
>CAZKJY010000092.1:0-7116 GCA_964553165.1 uncultured Enterobacteriaceae bacterium | reverse complement strand
TCGTCTATGCCCAGTAGTGTGCTGCTGTCAGCAAGATGGATGTAAGCCAGTTCAGAACCGATGCTGAAACGGACGTCAAAAATTCCGACAACACGAAAGCTGTGCATGTTCAGTTGCAAGCGGTTATCGGCATTGAGCAGTTCAGGGACCAGCAGATTGACACTGTCACCCGGCAGCAGTCGCATGGAAGCTGCCAGACGGCGGCCCAGAATAATGCCGCCCTGTCCGGGCTGCAGGTCAAGCAGGCTGCCCTGGATCATGCTGTCTTCAATGGAGGAAGTCTCAATCTCGCGTTGGGGATCGATGCCTTTCACTTCAGTGACCTGATGGATGCCATTTTTACTCAGCATGGCTTCCAGTCGGGTGTAGGGAGCAATGCTGTCAATGCCGGGAACTGAGCCGAGCAGCTCCGTCGCTGCCTGCCATTGCGGGAAGTTGCCAGCCGTGTAGATATCTGCGTGCGGAACGGTGATCAGTGTGCGTTCCCGCTGTTCTCCCTGGGCGCCATTGAATACTGCCAGCACAATCACCAGTGCCAGGACACCGAGAGTCAGCCCGCCCATGGAAATCAGCGAGGTAAATGAAATGATACGTTTGTCTTTTTTGGAAAGTATGTATCGCAGACCAATAAAGAAAGGCGTGATCTTGAACATAGTGGCGATAAAGCGAGAGTCAGCGCAGTGAGCAATTGTGCAGACATGGCAGGGTCAGGTCAAGGAAGCGTGATGTAGTGGAGGCAGCAAAGACTACTATACTGAAGGTGAACGCTAAGGATATTCGGGGAAACGATGAGTCAGTTGATTGAATTTCCACAATGCCAACATATGGGATTCAGACGGCTGGTGTTCCGGGCGGTTCTGGAGGCTGCCAGAGATCAAAACATCAGTCCGGAAGAATACATCAACAGAATTTATACAGCTGGAGAAAATCCCGGTTTGTTCGACACGCAGGCAGGACTGGAGTCAGTCTACCGGCGGTTTCAGGCCCTGATTGAGAATGCCCTGATTGAAGACCGTGAAAGCGCGGGGCTGTCCACAGGCAACAAAGCCTATCTGTGTTTTCGTCTCTATCTGCACAATACCTGTTGTGAACGCCAGCACATGCCTGACTCGGACGCCGAGTTATATCTGCTGGATGCATTGCAGGCGTTTTATTCAGCCAGTGACAGGATATTGAGCGCCCACGAAGAGCTCAGAATCCTGCGTTATCTGAAAGGCCTGCGGCGAAAAGCCGGGTTATTCCCTGCCTAGCTAGAGTGAACTGCTGTCGCTGAGTTCCGCTTCATGTCTTTTGAGCAGACGTTGCACGGTCTTAAAGGAAACCGGCACCATCGGCGTACTGACTTCAGCGGAGATAGCCCGCAGTGATTTACCCTGCTTTTTCATCTTGATGATTTTCTGCAGGACTTTCTGTTCCATTGGATTTTCGATCAGGCGGCCGTTGGAGTGGATCATGTAGCCAAATGGTCTGCTACCGCCGAGGAAACGCCCTTTGCTGCGCTCATTCTGCTTGACGGTCTTGATGCGTTCGGTTGAACGGCGTTTTTCCAGCCCGTGGAAAACTTCCAGCATCCGACGGAAAGACGGTGCAAAATCCTTGGCCGTGAGTTCACCACCAAGTTCCAGGATAAACAGGCGTGCCTGCTTGTCACGAATGGCTTTGAGGCCGGCCATCATGTCATCACAGGAACTGAAAATGCGTTCAATGGAGCAACTCAGGATGATGTCCCCGGCTTCAAGCTGTTCCAGCAGGCGGCGTGCCTGCGGACGCTTTCTGAAATTGGTCGACCACTTCAGTTGCTGATCAATAAAACTGCGATTGATATGCATGCCGTGAGCAAGAGCAAAGGTCTGCAGACGCAGATCTTCTTTTTCCAGCTGGGCATCGAGATTCTGTTGTTCCTGCGCTTCTACGGTGGAGGTGCGGGCGTAGCAATAAACTGTCATAGCCAGTTCCCTGAATCCTTGAGCTATTAATAATTGTTGTTAATTTGTCACTACAACCTGTTGTTTTTATTTGAGATGTGTGTCTCTGTGTAGGCGACAGAGCCTTTTTAGCACTCTGAGTTTAGCTTTGCAAGCTAAATATCGGAAATATCGAGGAAAATCCCCAAATCAGCTGAATTGGGGAGAGGACAATCGCTGCGCTGGTGCCTAAAAGGCGTTGGCGAGGTTCTGCAGGATGTCGATCATCGGCATCGGATAGACACCGAGGTAGATCACCAGTGCAGTCATGCTGGCAAGCACGGCATGCGTACCAAAGGGAATCGCTGCTGCCGC
Source organism: uncultured Enterobacteriaceae bacterium (assembly GCA_964553165.1). GTDB lineage: Bacteria > Pseudomonadota > Gammaproteobacteria > Pseudomonadales > Pseudohongiellaceae > UBA5109. The sequence continues at coordinate 4,837 of CAZKJY010000092.1, read as the reverse complement.
AGGATCCTTCTTCGCATCTGCATCATTCTTCTGCAGCATGACATAGATAAGACGCAGGTAATAATACAGACCGATGGCACTGCCAATGATCAGCATGGTCAGCAGGAACCAGAGTGAGCCTTGAACACCATTGGTGAAGATATAGAACTTGCCGATGAAACCGGCTGTCAGTGGGATACCGGCCAGTGACAGCATCACGGTAATCATCACTGAGGCCAGCCAGGGATTACGCCAGAACAGTCCCTGGAAATCACTGAGCATGTCATGCTCTTCTCCCGCATTGGAGAGTGCACTGATGACAGCAAAGCCCGCGAGGGACATCACGAAATAGGCAGCCATATAGAAACTCAGGCTTTCCACGCTAAGCAAACCGGGGATGCTGGCGGTGGCTATCACCACGATCAGCAGGTAACCCAAATGGGCGATTGATGAATAAGCCAGCAAACGCTTGACGTTCTGCTGCAGCAGCGCGAGCAGATTGCCGAGCAGCATTGACGCAGCAGCCATGACGGTCAGTATCAGGATAAGGGCTTCAAACTGAAAGGCATCGGAGTTCACCAGAAGACGCAGTGTAATCGCAATCATGGAGGCTTTGGAAACCGTTGCCAGCAAGGCCGTTACCGGCACCGGAGCACCTTCGTAGACATCCGGTGTCCAGATATGGAACGGTACCAGAGACAGCTTGAAGGCAATACCACCCAGCATCAGGATATAGCCGGTGAGCAGTACCGGGTTATCCGCCAGTTGCATGGATTCGATGGCCGGTGGCAGGTCGCTGAAGAACATGGAACCGGTCAGTGCATAGACCAGCGCCATGCCGAACAGGATCAGACCGGACGCCAGGCCGGACATGATCAGGTATTTGATGCCGGCTTCAATGGGGAATTTGGCGGTTGATTTGCTGTGAATGGCATAGGCAATCATGGCATACAGACTGACACCGAGCATTTCCATGCCAATAAACAGACTGACAAAGTGTGAACTGCAGGCCAATACCACTGCCCCCAGCACGGCGGTCAGCAGGAGAATATAAAATTCTTCATTGAGCTGGTGGTGTTTTTCAAAATACGGGTAAGCGAGAATGCTGACCGCGAGTCCGCCGAGAATGATCAGGGCAGAAAAGAACAGGCTGTACTCGTCAAAATACAACAAGGGCGTTGCCTGTAACGGTAAGACCGGATCGACAAAGACAAACACCAGCAAGGACGCTGCCAGTCCGCTGGTGCAAAGGACGTTAACGAGGGCGTGATCCCGCTTGAACCCAGCTACCAGCATGACGATAACCGCAGTCAGCGTCAGCATGATAATTTGAAGTAGATCGATAAGTATGTCAGCGCTCATGTAACTTGTCTGTCCTGCCTCTAATTAGGGAAACACAACCTGCAGACTTCGCAGGGTCGGTTCTGCCATATCCAGCATGGTCTGCGGATACAGGCCCATCCATAACAAGCCGATCATCATCAGGGCAAAACAGGCCATTTCGATGAAGGTTAAATCGGCGATTTCGTAGTTGTTCTTGTTCGGGCCATGAAACACTTTCTGAATCACGATCAGCGAATAGACAGCCGCCACGACCAGACCCAGTGCAGCAAACGCAGTCACCGGAATGCTGACCTGGAAACTGCCGAGCAGGACCAGGAATTCACCCACAAAGTTACCGAGTCCCGGCATGCCAACGGCTGCCACGGTAAAGAACAGTGCCATGAAAGACATTTTCGGGGCCACGCCCCAGAAACCGCCCATTTTGTCCATGTCACGGGTGTGGATACGGTGCTGCAGACCGCCGGCCAGCATAAACAATGCTGCTGCACTGAAGCCATGCGCCAGCATGGTCATCACAGCGCCCTGCACTGCCTGGGCGTTCCAGGCGTAGACACCTACCAGCACAAAGCCCATGTGGCTGACGGAGGTATAGGCAATCAGGCGTTTCAGGTCATTCTGGGCAAAGGCCACCTTGGCGGTATACAGAATACTGATGACCCCGAGTGTCATCGCGACTGGCGCAAAACTGGCTGAGGCTTCCGGAAACAGAGGCACTGCAAATCGGATCAGACCATAGGCCCCGGTTTTCAGCAGAATACCGGCCAGGATCACCGAGCCTGCAGTAGGCGCCTGGGAATGTGCATCAGGGAGCCAGTTATGAATCGGTACCGCCGGCAGCTTGGTGGCAAAGGCAATGAAGAAGCCCAGCATCAGCAGCATGACAAATTCTTCCGGAATATCCGCCTCCAGCAAATCGAAATAACTGAAGGTGAAGACTTCAGTGGCCTGGTAATTCAGGAACACCAGCACCAGAATCGACAGCAGCATCAGCAGACCGCTCACCTGGGTGAAGATGAAAAACTTCATCGCCGCGTATTCCTTGTTTTCATGTCCCCAGATGGCGATGATGAAATACATCGGAATCAGCATCACTTCCCAGAAGAAGAAAAACAGGAACAGATCCAGCGCGGTAAATACCCCGATAACGCCTGCCAGTGTCCACAACAGATTGAAGTAGAAGAAACCTGAGCGCTCCTTGATTTCATGCCAGGCGGCACCCAGTGAAATCATGCCAAGGAAAACCGTCAGGAAAATAAGCAGCATGGACAGGCCATCGGCACCGAAAATAAAGCTGATTCCGAAACGTGGAATCCACTCAGCCTCTATCAGGACCAACCAGCTTTCGCCGTTGTTCATGACAGGTTCCAGACCCATTGAATCAGGAATCACCAGCATCATCACGACCAGTGCCAGATCCAGCACAATGGCAACCAGCGCGATCACGCGCGGCAATTCTGGACTGCGTGATTCTGTCAGCCAGGCACCGATGCCGCCAACAAACAGAATTAACATCAACCACACTAGTATCATCGTGCCCCTCCAATAACGACTTCAGCAGGGTTCCAAACTGTGATATTCGAGGCGGGCTGACGCAGAGTTAGCGACACTAATTCAAGGAAGCCCAACAAAGGAGAGCGCAGTTTGGAGCCCTGCCCTTTGGGAGCTTTCCTGCATTCACATTGCTGCGTTATCTCGTTTTGCAAAAGGTTCACTATTGCTGCACCAAGATGCCTTGCACTGCAAATGCAGGCAAGCTCTGAACCGCTATTGGAGAGGTACGATGATACCCTCATACGAACACTCCTATGGAAACAATCAGGAGTACGCCGCAGGCCATGGTGATGGCATACCAGCGTAACTGGCCAGTCTGCGTTTCAATGACCAGGCTGTGGCAGTAACGCGTCAGGCTGGCAGTCCCGTTATAAATACTGTCGATAAAATCTTTTCTGTTCAGTTTTGCCAGACCGACATAGGGGAACACAAACAGTCTGTCATAGAGCCAGTCCATGCCCCACTGGGTGAAGAAGAAACGGTGCAACTTGGCGCCGAAGCCAGAACCGGCCAATTTCGCGGTATCCAGACCGCCTTTAATCCAGATCCACCAGGCGGCAACGAAGCCGAGCATGGGCACCAGGATCATGGCAGCCTGAGCCGCCACGGAGGGATGATGTTCTTCAGCATGGGCAAACACGGCTTCCACCGGAATGTGAATGAAGCCGCCCAGGACGGACAGGATGGCCAGAATCACCAGTGGGCCCTGCAGGTGCAGCCCCATGACTTCATGACCGTCGTGGGTTTTCTTGCCATAGAAGACCAGGAAGTAAAGCCGGAAACTGTAGAGGTAGGTCATGACGGCACCAAACATGCCCGCCAGGAACAGAATAAAGCCGCCCTCATGATGTTCCAGGGCCGAGGCCAGGATTTCTTCCTTACTCCAGAAACCGGAGAATCCAGGGAATGCCACCAGGCCCAGGGTGCCGATCAGGAACAAAGCGTGGGACCAGGGCAGATCCTTGCGCAGACCACCCATTTTGAAGATGTCCTGTTCATGATGCATGGCCAGAATGATAGAACCCGCCGTGAGGAACAGCAGTGCCTTGAAGAAGGCATGTGTCATCAGGTGGAAGATGGCACTGCTCCAGGCCCCTACGCCCAGCGCCAGGAACATGTAGCCGATCTGGGATACGGTCGAGAATGCGAGCACCTTCTTGATATCGCTCTGGGTCAGTGCCGTGAAACCGGCCATCAGCAGCGTGATGGCACCGACTGCCCCGACCAGGAACTGAATGTCAGGTGCCATTTCATACAGGATATGGGTACGTGCAATCAGGTAGACCCCGGCAGTCACCATGGTGGCCGCGTGGATCAAGGCTGAAATTGGTGTCGGGCCTGCCATCGCATCAGGTAACCAGGTCTGCAGGGGCAGCTGGGCAGATTTACCGACAGCACCCCCGAGCAGTAACAAGGTCACCGCCGTGGCCATGCCGCCCCCGACTACCCACTCCTCTTCTGCCAGCACCATGGCTTCCTGAATATTCAGGGTGCCGAGATTGGCAAAAAGCAAAAACAGGCCGAGTGCCATGGAGGCATCGCCGACACGGGTGACCACGAAGGCCTTGCGGGCACAGTACCCGTTATAGGGGTCGGTGTACCAGAAACCGATCAGCAGATAGGAACACAGGCCTACCCCTTCCCAGCCCATGAACAGCAACAGTAGATTATCACCAAGGACCAGGATAAGCATGGCTGCGACGAAGAGGTTCATGTAGGAGAAGAATCGGGCAAAGCTGGGGTCATCATGCATGTAGCCGGTGGCATAGACATGAATCAGAAAGCCAATACCGGTAATGATGAACATCATCACCAGGGAAACACCATCCAGATAGAGGGTAAAACCAGCCTCAAAGGCACCAACGTCCATCCAGGTCCACAGGGTCTGGGAATACGATGTGACCCCTGCTTCCGACATTGCCATGAAATCGATGCCGACCAGCAAGGCAACCAGGAAGGAAAT
>CAZKJY010000091.1:753-7119 GCA_964553165.1 uncultured Enterobacteriaceae bacterium | reverse complement strand
ACATGCTTTACAGCCCCATTTTGAGGCTGGCTTCCATAAACTGAGCCAGGTCGCCATCAAGAACGGCACCGGTATTGGAGGTTTCGACGTTGGTTCTGAGATCCTTGATGCGGGACTGGTCCAGCACGTAGGAGCGTATCTGGCTGCCCCAGCCAATGTCTGCCTTGTTGTCTTCGACAGCCTGCAGGCTCTCACGTTTCTTCAGCATTTCCATTTCATACAGTTTGGCTTTCAGCTGTTTGATGGCAGTTTCCTTGTTCTTATGCTGCGAACGCTGGTTCTGGCACTGGACGACTATGCCTGTTGGGACATGGGTCAGGCGCACGGCTGAATCCGTGGTATTAACATGCTGGCCACCCGCTCCGCTGGAACGATAGGTATCAACCCGAACCTGACTCATGTCCAGGTCGATATCAATATCATCATCAATTTCCGGCGATACAAATACCGAAGCGAAAGAAGTGTGCCGGCGATTGCCCGAATCAAAAGGCGACTTGCGGACAAGACGGTGTACGCCCGTCTCTGTTCTCAGCCAGCCAAAGGCGAACTCTCCCTGGAAATAGATGGTCGCCCCCTTGATACCGGCTCCTTCACCAGGAGTCACCTCAACCAGTTCCGTGTCATAGCCACTCTGCTCTCCCCAGCGCAGATACATACGCAGGAGCATTTCGGCCCAGTCCTGTGCCTCTGTGCCGCCGGACCCGGCCTGAATATCCAGATAGGCATTATTGGCATCCAGTTCACCGGAAAACATCCGGCGTCGTTCCAGACTCTCGAGCTTTTCTTCCGCCTTATCCAGATCCCGCAGGGCTTCGGCCAGCAATTCACTGTCATTTTCTTCGCGGGCGAGTTCAATCAGGGCTTCGATATCCGCATAGGATTTTTCCAGATCCAGGATGGTGGAAACCACAACCTCCAGGCTGGCACGTTCCCTGCCAAGTTCCTGGGCATATTCAGGCCTGTCCCAGACTGAGGCTTCGCCCAGTTCCAGTTCTACTTCGGCCAGTCGTTCCTGCTTCTGATCGAAGTCAAAGATACCCCCTGAGCACCTGCAGGTTTTGCAGTGATTCCCTGATACGGAGTAATTGGCTGTTTACTTCTAGCATGGTTTTGGCGTTCCTGAAAAAAACGCACATTCTAGCGCTTCTGGTTTCCTTCTGCCCATTTTTCTGCTGCCCGGGTATCGGATTCTTTTGCTTCCACCCAGTACTCCCCTGCCTCCGTAGTGCTTTTTTTCCAGAACGGGGCGGAGGTTTTCAGAAAATCCATGATGAAGCTGCAGGCTGAAAAGGCATCCTGGCGGTGCAGACTACTGACCGCGACAAAGACTATCTGTTCGGCAGCCCTTAACTCGCCAATGCGGTGAATGATGGTGACATCCAGAATCGACCAGCGGCTGTCTGCTTCTTCAGCAATCTTTTGCAGACTCATTTCCGTCATACCCGGGTAATGCTCCAGTGTCAGTGACCGCACCCTTGCAGTTTCTGAATCTGTATCCTCAATATCCCTGACCAGTCCGGTAAAGGTAGCAAGTGCACCAATATCCCGGTGTCCTGCTCGCATGGCAGAACATTCATCCTGAATATTGAAGTCTTCCTGCTGAATGGAAATCCTGATTGAACGCATGGTGTATTACCGGTTTAACCTCCGGTGACTGGCGGAAAAAAGGCTATTTCATCCCCGTCCCTGATCGGTGCCGTTTTCTTTTCAACCGTCTGATTAACTGCAATCAGTACAGTTCCTGTAGTTAATGCCTCTGCCCAGACAGGTCCATGTAACTGAACCAGATGTTCCAGCAGCTGCTGGACATCTGTCACCGCAGCGGGCAAGGACAGGACCTCTTCACCACAATCCAGCTTTTCGCGGATACTGGCAAAATAGCGCACGGTGATCATTGCCCGTCTCTGCTCCAGTGTCCTGACTTGCCACCGGCCTTATCCAGCAATTGCACCCTGGTAATAGACATCCCTTGGTCCACTGCCTTGCACATATCATAAATGGTCAGGGCAGCAATCGAAGCGGCTGTCAGTGCTTCCATTTCCACCCCGGTCTGCCCGCTGAGCTTACAGGTCGCAAGGATATGAACCTCATCGGTTTCCGGGCGGGCACTGATCTCAATATTTACCGAACTGAGCATTAATGGATGACACAGGGGAATCAGGTCAGCACATTTCTTGGCGGCCTGAATGCCGGCAATGCGTGCAACAGCAAAGACATCCCCTTTTTTGTGTTTGCCCGCCAGGATCAGTGCAAGGGTTTCCGGCTGCATATGCACCAGTGCTTCAGCCGTGGCACTGCGCTGGCTGACAGCCTTGTCACCCACGTCCACCATCTGTGCCCGACCCTGTGCATCCAAATGTGTCAATTCACTCATTGTTGCCCTGCCCTGTTAAATACTGCGATTATCGCATTAGACCGTCGTTTAAGTGGAGTCTGATTTCAGGTAGCATGCCCGGCTTATGAACTGGTACCCGCACACAACAGTCGCAACCATTGTAGAACAGAATGGCCGCTTTCTCATGGTCGAGGAAAAAGAACTGGGTCAGACTGTTTTCAATCAACCGGCAGGCCATCTTGATGAGGGAGAAACCCTGTTTGATGCCGCCCTCAGGGAGACCCTGGAGGAAACAGCCTGGCATGTCGAGCTGAGAGCCTTTCTGGGCACCTATCAGTATCAGTCTCCTGCCAATGGTATTACCTATGTCCGCCATTGTTTCATTGCCCATCCGCTCAGACAGGAAACTGGACGAACGCTTGACCCGGACATTACCGGCACGCACTGGCTCAGCGCGGAAACCATTCTGGCCGAAGACTTTCAGGCTCGCAGTCCGATTGTACGCAAAGTCATTGAAGACTATCTGAACGGACAGCATTACCCGCTGACTGTCGTTTACTGTCATGAATAATGCACAGACCAAAGTCATTGTCGGAATGTCAGGCGGAGTTGACTCTTCTGTTGCCGCCCTGCTGCTGCTTGAGCAGGGATATCAGGTCGAAGGCCTGTTCATGAAGAACTGGGAAGAGGACGATGGCACCGAATACTGTACTGCCAAAGAAGATCTGGCTGATGCGCAGGCAGTCTGCGACCGGCTCGGCATCAAACTGCACAGCGCCAATTTTGCCGCTGAATACTGGGATAATGTGTTCGAACATTTTCTGCACGAATACCAGGCCGGACGCACGCCGAATCCTGATGTGCTCTGTAACCGGGAAATCAAATTCAAGGCCTTTCTTGAATATGCGTTGCAACTGGGAGCAGACTGTATTGCAACCGGCCATTATGTCCGCAGGCAAACGGTCGATGCTCACACCTATCTGCTGAAGGGACGCGACAACAACAAGGATCAAAGTTACTTTCTTTGCGCTGTGAAAGAGGAACAGCTTGCCCGCAGCCTGTTCCCGGTCGGCGAACTGGAAAAATCAGAGGTTCGTGAACTGGCGCAGAAACATCAGTTGCGCACCCACGACAAGAAGGACAGCACCGGCATCTGTTTTATCGGCGAACGCCGCTTCAGGGATTTTCTTGAAACCTATATTCCTGCCCAGCCCGGTGACATCGAAGATGCTGATGGTCATGTGCTTGGTCGTCATCATGGCCTGATGTATCACACACTCGGACAGCGCCAGGGCCTGGGGATCGGCGGCGTCAAGGGACAGGATGAAGCCCCCTGGTATGTCGCCGCCAAGAATCTTGAGAAGAATATCCTGACAGTGGTCCAGGGTAATGAACATCCGATGCTCTACCGAAAGGAACTGTATACGGACGAGATCAGCTGGATAAACCATGCTGAGCCGGAGCTCCCTCTCAGATGCCAGGCCAAGATCCGTTATCGGCAGGCTGACCAGTCCTGTACCCTGACCGCCGAGGCAGACGGCTACCGGGTCAGTTTTGATGAAGACCAGCGCAGCATAACCCCCGGTCAGTTTGTCGTCTTCTATGTTGGCGAGCGATGTCTTGGCGGGGGCGTGATAGCCCGCTAGCATGTCATCATGAACAGACACATGCAGCAGACACTGGCGCTGGCCGGCATTGCCCAGGCCGCTTTTCTTGTCGATCAACTGGCAAAAAGGGGGCTGGCAGCACAGGACAAGTTAAGTACCTGCCTGGAAAGTCTTTTCGTCACTGACCCCAGGAACACCCTGGAGGTCTACGGTTCCGTCAATAACCTGAGACTCGGCCTGCAGGTGCTTGAAGAAGTCTTTATCAGCAGGGAGAGCAGCCTGAAAAACCCGGAAGTCATGCGCTATCTGATCGGCATGGTTTATCTAGAGGCCAGACTCAGTAAACGTCCCGAGTTGCTAAAAGTGATTGGTGAAGGACTGAATGAAATAGAAACCATCTGTCGCCGGCCTGGCCAGCCTCTCGCAGACAACCCCACGCTTTTCGAACAGCTGGCGCAGCTTTACCAGCGTTCCATCAGCACCCTCTCTTTTCGAATACAGGTACAGGGCAATCCGCAATACCTGAAAAGTGCCGTCATAGCCAACAAGGTCAGAGCCGTCTTGATGGCTGGAATCCGCTCTGCCGTCCTCTGGCGTCAACTGGGTGGAAGACGCTGGCATTTTCTGATTTTGAAACAACGCATTTCGGGCGACATTCAATCCCTGCTCAAAACCAGCAGCAGCTGATTGTTCCATTTACAGAACTGCCCGGAAAGCCACAGGGCATAGACAAAGTAAGTGATGGCGTTTATTATCGTCGCTTCATTTTAGCTTTATTGGAAGGGGATAAACTAATGCAACAACATAATAACTGGGATACAGATTACGAGTGGAAGTCAGTGCTTCTGCTCGCCTTGGGTTTCGGTCTGGTTGGACTTGACCGTTGGATACTTTCTTCACTCTGGCCGTCAATGATTGCCGAGCTCGGTTTTCAGCCAGGTACGGTAGGAACACTGGCTGGATTAACAGGTATTACCTGGGGCATTTTCGCTATTTTCAGCGGTCGCCTCGCCGATAAAATTGGTCATCGTAAAATTATTATTACTGCCATTATTCTGTTCTCGCTGATGGGTGGTTTCACCGGCATGATTCAGTCTCTGGTCATGCTGATCATGATTCGCGCCATCATGGGAGCTGCTGAAGGTTCCTATACTTCACCCAGTTTTACAGCCGTTGCTGTCGCATCCAAACCTGAAAGACGTGGTCTGAACCAGGGTCTGCAGCAGTGCGGCTTTGCCCTGATCGGTTTTGCTCTGGCACCGATTATCGCAACCCAGTTACTGGAAGCCGGCCTTTCCTGGCGTACTATTTTCTGGTTTGCTGCGATTCCGGGCTTCATCGTTGCCGGCTTCCTGGTAAAAGTCCTCAAGGAACCCCAGGACACCATGGGTGCTGCAGCACTGGGTGTTGGCCAGGCAGAACATAAAGACGTTAAATGGCTGAATGTCTTCACCTCCTCCAATATTATCGTCTGTATGATCATGCTGATGTGTGCCATGTCCTGCGTATTCGTACTGGGCGCCATGGTCCCCGTCTATCTGCAGGTCGTCCTTGAGCTGACTCCCGGCCAGATGGGTCTGGTAGCGTCAGCCGTAGGCTTTGGTGGCTTCTTCGGTCAGTTTGGCTGGCCTGGCCTCTCAGATAAACTGGGTCGCAAACCCGTTTGTACGATCGGCTTTGTCGGCGCCACTATCTGTGTCTTCTGGTTTTTCCAGACTGGTCCCAGCGTAGGTGCCCTGTTCGTGTCACTGTTCCTGACTGCCTTCTTCTGTCTTGGTAACGTGGCACTGATTACTGGCCCGATTTCTACCGAATCTGCCCCAACGGGTCTGGTTGCCGCTTCCATCGGTATCGTGGTGGGAACCGGTGAGATCTTCGGTGGTGGTGTTGCTCCTGCGATTGCTGGTGGTGTAGCCAACAGCATGGGATTGCCCAGCATTGTGTGGGTTCCTGTGATCGGCGTTGCACTGGGTATCGTCGTTTCTCTTTTCCTGAAAGAAACAGCACCGGTAAAAATTCACCGTGCAGCTCCCCAGGCCATTGAGGAATCTGGACCCATTGCCTGATTAGTGACCTCCAATAAAAAAGGGCAGCTTACGCTGCCCTTTTTTTTACCTTGATTTACCCTTCAGTCTGCTCTTTACTCTCCTTACTCTCCTTAAGCTTCCTTATTCAGCTTTCCTAGACGCTTTTCCTTGTCTTTCCTCTCCCTTTTGGGGTTCTGCAGCACTCGCAGTCAGGCCTATTGGCTTACTGCCCTTACTCAACAGGTTCCGGATTGCTGCCAAGTTCAGACAGCACCAGCAGTTTGAGCTGCTCAATGTCCATAAACGGCTTTCTGTTCAGACACAGCAGTCGGGCATCCATACTGACCGCATGTGCAGCCAGCATGGCATTATTCATATTCGGAGCCGGCCCTGATTG
>CAZKJY010000091.1:0-743 GCA_964553165.1 uncultured Enterobacteriaceae bacterium | reverse complement strand
CAGAGCTTTCATCTGGATCTCGGTATACTGGTCCACTGCCGCATCGTCCCAGGGCACGATGGCATCCAGCCTTTCACAAAAGGCTTTGACCAGTTCCATGTGCTTGGTCTTGTCTGCCGTTTGCAGGGCACCAGCTACCAGCTCGGCATAGGTAATAGCAGAGAGCAGAATTTCATGTCCCTCACTCGACCAGTTTTCCAGCACCTCCAGCGCTACCGGATCACGGGTCAGGATGATATGGCGGCAGATGTCGGGTGAGAGCAGCAATAACATAGCCATCAGGCACTCTTGACCAGGCGTGGGCGAATGCGCATGAAATCTTCATCTGCCGGCACTTCGTCGGCAAAGGAACTCCAGGTACTGCGAACCGGCGTCAGCAGCAGACCATTGCCCTGTTTGCTGATGTTCACCGCATCAACTCCCCTGAATTCGAGTTCGCGGGGAATACGGACGGCCTGGTTGCGGCCATTGGTGAAAATCTTTGCTTTGGTTGCCATGAACGTTCTCCCTTAGGCTTTCAAGGCAGTATAATTCAAACTATTCATATGTCAAACATATGCCAGTTAATTGGCTGCTTTTAAAGGGAAATTTAGGTATCATGACGTTTTAGAAAAGATGGATCAGCTCTACCATGCCCCTTACCAAGCTCAATGCCATTTCCCCCATTGATGGGCGATACCACAGCAAAACCCAGCAACTCAATGACTACTTCAGTGAATATGCCCTGATCCGCTACCGGGTTA
>CAZKJY010000090.1:0-7121 GCA_964553165.1 uncultured Enterobacteriaceae bacterium | reverse complement strand
AAGCCGTTCATTGTTGATCGGATCAATGAAAGCAATGATATCCTGGGCGCGACTGAAACCGGGGTCTGTATCCAGATTCAGGGTCGGGTTGGTGCTCATGATGGAGAATGAGTCATAAAGGCAGGCAACCGCCAGATCCATCCCTCTGAAATCACTTCGCGGCAGAAAATAAAAGCGCCGGAAGGTGCGGTCATAAACTGCCAGGTTATTACGTATGGAGGGAACCGAACGATTGCCGTTACTGGTCAGTCCAGAGAGGTTCTCAGGATCTCTTCGGTAACTTTGCAGGTACCAGTCAACCATAGCCAGACTGGCTTCAATAAATTCCGGATCTTCTGGCGCGTAGTTTTTCTGGTAAAGGTAATAACGATATTCCTGCAGGCTGGCCGCCTGTTGGGGATTCCCCATGGCGGTATAGCTTTCCATCATGTCCAGCAACAGGGCTTCCTGGTCCAGGGAAAACAGCCCGTTGTTGATGCGCAGTATGTATTGCGCTTCCTCGAACAGGGCGATGGCTTCCTCATGCTGCCCCAGATCCTGATAGAGCTCACCCAGCGCCTGCTGCTGTTCAGCCAATTCGAAGGAAAAAGGGCCTTCCTGCAGTTTGGTCAGCTCAATGGCCTGCTGATAGAGGGAAATGGAAGAGGAAAGCGGACTGGTTTCCTCGTCGGTATCGCCAGTATTGACAGCATCCGTCAGCTCAGGCAATTCAGCGCCAGCATCCACCATAAAGGGCTGCAAAAGGAGGTTTCCCTGTGCCGGGACCTGACTTGCTGCCAGGCTCAGGAATCCGGCCAGCAGACAGGAAGGAAGCGACTTAAGTGGGCTCATGAACTCAGATTATTCCCAAATTCCTCTACTGAAGATAACCACTATCTACTTTAAAATCTATGAGCTATGGAAGATATAGAGGTTCCTGAAAACATTTTTCGGTGTTAGTGATAGGATTACGCTAAATCCACAAGATTCCCCGAAAATACCCATCACCGGGAGCGCCAACGAAGGGATTTAGGGAGTTGGAGGCATTGTGTGCATTGAGAGCATTGAGAGCATTGAAAGGAATCAGGGGTGCTCTGCGGCAGGCGCTTTTTCTCCAGTGACTGCTGGTGTGGCAAATGCTCTGGCGGGCAGGAGAAGGTCGATAAAAAATTCACCGATTTTACGCGGATAAGCTCAAGCATTGTTTGTGACCAGACAGTGCTTTTAGTAAGATTGAGTGCTTGTCGATACCAGTTTTCAGCTCGAAATTTCTAATGCCAAAAAACCAGTCAAAAGCCTTGATTTCAGGCCTTTCAGGGATCCTCGCCGCGAGCGCGCTGGCCTTGTCTGCTGCTGTGGCTGCGCAGGATCAAAACAGCCTGCAGATGATTGAACATCTGGCCAATTTCGAACTGGATGCACTCGGTAATCCACAGATCAAATCAGATGCCATCCCGCCAGTCTTCAGTTCCGCTGATTACCCGCACCGTCTGCTAATTATCCCGGTAGCCTACGCCAACAAGGGGTTTGACCGCTTTCTCGGTGAGCCGGATGCCGATGCCCGCAACCAGGCCTATTTTGATGAACTGCTGTTTTCCGACGATCTGGAAAACCCCCGGGAAAATACCCTGACGCATTACTATTATCATCAGTCCAAAGGTCAGTTTGTGGTCAGCGGCGAAATCTTCCCCATCGTGACGGTGGATGAGCCCTCTGACTACTACGGCAAACCGGTACAGAATTCAGATGGTCAGTGGCGTAATGATTCACGGGCCGAAATTCTGGTCGAAGACGTGCTGCGTAAAGCCTACGCGCAGGAACCGGATTTTCCCTGGGAAGAATTCGATGTCTGGGATCCGATGGATTATGACGGTGATGCCGTCTATAACGAACGCGACGGTTACATTGACCATTTTGTCATTGTCTTTGCCGGCAAGGCCCAGTCCTCCTGCCAGCGCCTGTATAACCTGAACCAGAAATTTACCCGCAATGCACCCGAGGATCTGTATGACGCGCTGACGGCAGATGAACAGGAATGTGCTCAGCGCATCTGGCCACACCGCTTTTCACTGACCAAGAACAATGGCATGGGGCCGGAAGTTGAAGGCTTCGTCAATCGCCGTGGCGGAGTCGAGCTGAAACCAGGGCTGTGGGTCTATGACTACAACATGCAGTCGGAATACACCGAGATCTCTACCTTTATCCATGAGTTTGGTCATTCCATCGGCTTACCGGATATCTATGCACGACAGACCAATAATTCCACAGCTTCCTGGGAAGCCATGAGCTCAACGGCCAGCCCATTGCCACAGGAACTGAGCATCTGGTCCCGTATGGTGCTGGGATGGGCCAGACCCTGTGTCATTGAGCCCACCATGGCCGGGGGGCGACGCGTGCAGTCGGTTTATCTGAAGACCATGAATGACTGGAGTGGCAACCCTGACGATGTCAATCCGGCCGGGCTTTGTGATGCTGCCATGGTCATCCTGCCCCCGAAAATCCGGGAACTGCGAATGGGTCCCTTGCAGAGTGGCAATGGCGAGCAGGCAGCCTATACGGGACAGGGCAATGACCTGAATCATTACCTCTCACGCCACTTTGATTTCAGCGATCTGGATTCCGATGAGCTGATGCTGGCGTTTGATACCTGGTTTACCATCGAAGCTGATTGGGATTATCTATACATAGAGGCCTCAACTGACGGTGAAAACTATCAGCGTTTGATGCCGGTCGACAAGGATAGCCCTGAAGATACCCGCAGTATCATGCCTTCCCAACGCGGTCATGATGGCTTTGGCACCGTTCCGGGCTTTACCGGCAGAAGTGGTGATCTGGATGGGGATGGCCGGGTAGAAAGTACCGAAGGTTGCAATCCCGATCAGGCAATCGCCTCGGCCGAAGAGCTGGTTGGTACGGATGACGTCGATCCCTGTGGAATTGCGCAATGGGTGCATGCACGCTTTGACCTGAGTGATTACGCCGGTTTGGAAGATGTGGAAATTCGCTTTCACTATTTTGCTGATATGGCCGCCGTGGAAGATGGCGCCCTGATTGATAACGTTGAAATTGCCGCCATCGGCTTTCGCGATGACTTCGAAGCTGGGACTTTTCAGGGTTGGCGTGTGGATGGATTTTCACTGAGCGGTGGCTCCCATGATCTTGCCGTGCCCCATTTCTATCTGCTGGAATACCGTGACCCCTATGAGCAGTTTGCAACGGCAGCCAACTATGATGCAGCGCTGAGTGAACCCGGCTTCAGTTTCTATCGCAATGCCGATACCGGCGAACTCGAAGCGGTTAATTTTGCCTACCGTCCGGGGGTGTTGATGTGGTACTACAACGGCACCTATCTCTGGAGCCAGAATGAACCGGCGGAAAATGGCCCAGGCAATGGCTTTTTACTGCTGGTCGATTCCACCCCTCAGGAATTTTCAGTGCCCATGGTGCCTGAGGAATACTACAGAGAGGAAGATGGCTGGCGCTTTTACGAGACCAATGACGATGCCCAGCCGATGCTGCGACAGGCTTTTCTGGATGTCATGTGTTTTCAGCGCCGGCCGGAATATTTCCCGGTTGACCTGAGTGAACAGGACAGGGCGTACTGCGGAAGCTCAGCAGCCCCGGTGGGTGAACAGGTCGAATGGGATGGCAGGCAGTTGATGTATGGCTTTACCCTGATCAACGAGTATCTGCCTGGAGAAGCAAGAGAGGCCTATAAATCCATGGGAACCATGTATGACATCCTGCTGAATCGGGAGGGGCTGAGTTACCGGCTTTTTGACCGTCTTTTGCGCAATGCGCATTCTGGCGATGCCCCGTTTTCACTGCAGGATTTTGCCAACGGAGTCGAGCTTTACGGCATTGAAGATGGGACGCTGGTGCTGCAGGAAACCGAACCTTATCCTGGTGTCAGCAGTTTCAGCGACAGCAATACCTACATGAACCCGCATCTGCCCTTCGGCAGTGCCAGTATTCCCAACAGCGGACTGAGTTTTGAACTTGCTGAGCCCGATAGCAGCGCGCCAGAGGCCGCCAAAGTAAAAATTTATTTTTCCTGGGAGCGCTAGCAGGATTTGTCGACGACTTACACACCAGCCATCAGGCTATTGAATTTGACTGTTGCTCTCCCGGGGGTAGTTTCACTTTGGATCTAAAACACACACCGCTTTTTGCATTACACCAGGAACTGGGTGCCAAACTGGTGCCTTTTGCAGGATACTCCATGCCGGTCTCCTATCCCCAGGGCATCATGCAGGAACACCTGCATACGCGCAGTAAGGCAGGCCTGTTTGACGTTTCCCACATGGGGCAGGTGATACTGCGCGGGGAGGATGTTGCCCGGCAACTCGAAAGCATTTTGCCCATTGATGTTGAAGCGCTGGCTGTCGGTCAGCAGAGCTATGCCCTGTTTACCAACGATCAGGGCGGCATCATTGATGACCTGATGCTGACCCGACTGGCAAGCGATGAAATTTTCATGGTGGTGAATGCGGCCTGCAAGGAAAAAGACCTGCAGCACCTCAGAAAGACCCTGCCAGCAGTGGACATTGACTATCTGGACGGACGAGGGTTGCTGGCGCTACAGGGCCCCGAGGCTAAAACTGTCATGAGCCGGTATCTGACAGACCTCGATAAAATGGCTTTCATGCAGGGCAGGGAAGCAGAAATTGAAGGGGTCAGGTGTTACATAAACCGCTGTGGCTATACCGGAGAAGACGGTTTTGAAATTTCCATGGCTGCCGAGGCGACTGAAACCATTGCCAGACTGTTACTGGCACACGAGGAAGTCATGCCGATTGGCCTGGGCGCCAGAGACTCCCTGCGTCTGGAAGCAGGACTTTGTCTCTATGGACATGAACTCAATGATGAAATCACCCCTGTCGAAGCCTCACTGGTCTGGAGCATCAGTAAAAGCCGTCGAAGCGGTGGCGCCAAGCAGGGAGGATTCCAGGGTGCCGAGCATATCCTCAGGCAAATGCAGGATGGCGTCTCGCGTAAACGGATTGGATTGCAACTGGAAGGCCGCATGGCTGCCAGAGAGGGCGTCATGCTCCACAGCCAGGATGGCAGGGTGGCTGGAGAAGTCTGCAGTGGTGGATTCTCACCAACGCTTGGTGTCCCCATTTCAATGGCTTTTGTCAGTCCCGAATTCGCAGCAATTGACACCGTACTGGAAGCCCGGATCAGGAACAAATCCATTCCCGCCCGCGTGTGCAGGATGCCCTTCGTGCCACAACAGTATTATCGACTTTGAGCACCTTTGTAAAAACACCATTAAAAACACCATTAAAAAGTACCTTTAGAGATTTAACAGCCTTATGAAGCCCTTATCTGAATTGGAAAACCAGCAGGATTTTATCGACCGCCACCTGGGGCCGGATGCAGCAGAACAGCAGCAGATGCTGGATAGCCTGGGTTATGACAGCCTGGACAGTTTTATCAAGTCTGTGGTGCCAGCCAGTATCCGCCAGCAGGAGCCACTGGATTTGCCCGGTGCCATGAGTGAGGTACAGGCTCTGCAGGCATTGAGAAATCTGGCATCACGAAATACGGTCATGAAATCCTTTATTGGACAGGGCTATTACAACACCTATACCCCTGCCGTGATTCAACGCAATATTCTGGAAAATCCGGCCTGGTATACCGCGTATACGCCCTATCAGGCTGAAATATCACAGGGTAGACTGGAAGCGCTGCTGAACTTTCAGACCATGGTCAGCGATTTATGTGCGATGGATATCGCCAATGCTTCCCTGCTGGATGAAGGCAGTGCTGCCGCCGAAGCCATGCTGCTCTGCCTGCGTATGAGCAAGTCAAAATCAAATGTGTTTTTTGTTGACAGCAATGTTATGCCACAGAGTCTGGCAGTAATCAGAACCCGGGCTGAACCGCTGGAGATTGAAGTAGCTGTTGGTAAACCGGAGCAGGCCCTGGAACAGGATTGTTTTGGCATGCTGATTCAATATCCTGGAGTGAATGGCGATATTGAGGATTACAGTGAGCTGATAACCAAAGCCCACGAGAGACAAACACTGGTTTGTATGGCAGCCGACTTGTTAAGTCTGATGGTGCTGAAAGCGCCGGGCACCATGGGCGCTGATGTTGTTGTCGGTTCCAGTCAGCGCTTTGGTGTCCCTTTGGGCTGTGGTGGCCCGCATGCGGCCTTTATGGCAACACGTGAAAGCTTCAAACGTTCACTTCCTGGCCGGCTGATCGGGGTCTCTCAGGATAGCCGTGGCAAACCGGCCCTGAGGCTGGCTCTGCAAACTCGCGAGCAGCATATCCGGCGTGAGAAAGCGACCTCAAATATCTGTACAGCGCAGGTTCTGTTGGCTGTCATGGCCGGTATGTATGCGGTCTATCACGGACCAAAAGGACTGCTAAAAATTGCTGAGCGTGTCCATACACTGACCTCAATTCTGGCGGCGGGGCTGCATTACTGCGATATCAAAATCACCAACAAACATTTCTTTGATACGCTGACGCTGCAGACCGGTAAGGAAACCAACGCAATCCATAAAGCCGCCAGAGCTCAGGGCATTAACCTGCGTGTCATCGATGACAGGCATCTGGGCATTTCCCTGGATGAATGCAGCAGTGTCGACGATGTAAAACAGCTCTGGAGCCTGTTCAGTGATCAGGAAGTGGATTTTGCTGAAGCGGAGGCAGAGGCCCATGCCGGGATTCCGCAGAATTTACAGCGTCAGGATGCCGTGCTGACCCACAGCATATTCAATACTCATCATTCAGAGACCGAATTGCTGCGCTACATGCGCAAGCTGGCCGACAAGGACATAGCACTGGATCGCGCCATGATCCCGCTCGGTTCCTGTACCATGAAGCTGAATGCGACTTCAGAAATGATACCGGTAACCTGGCCGGAGTTTGCAAACATTCATCCCTTTGCCCCTGAAGACCAGCGCGAAGGGTATCGTCTGATGATTGCTGAACTGGAAGATATGCTCTGCAAAATCACCGGTTATGCCGCGATTTCACTGCAACCCAATGCCGGTTCCCAGGGTGAGTATGCTGGTCTGCTGGCCATTCGTGCCTACCATGAAGGCCGTGGAGACCACGAGCGCAATATCTGCCTGATCCCAAGTTCTGCCCACGGTACCAACCCTGCCTCGGCGCAGATGTGC
>CAZKJY010000089.1:0-7122 GCA_964553165.1 uncultured Enterobacteriaceae bacterium | reverse complement strand
TCTACCAATTCCACCACTTCGGCAAAAACCTTTCTATTCCGGGGCTACCGGAATATCACCCTCTTGCGGAGCTTCTTGCTGTAATACAGGGACATCCTCATCAGAGGGTGCTTCTGTTACAGCACCTGCCGCGTTCTGGCCAGCGCCAACCTGGGAGATATCTTCAATCAGGGTGCCCCCGAGTCTGTCAGTATCAGCTGCCTGGCGTGCGATAACTGCAAGGCTCAGACTGGTAATGAAAAATATAATGGCAAAAACTGTTGTTGATTTGCTCAGAACATTGCCACTGCCTGACGCGCCAAACATGGTCTGGGAAGCGCCACTACCAAAAGAGGCTCCCATTTCTGCGCCTTTACCACGCTGCAGGAGCACCAAAGCTGTCAACGCAATAGCAGCTATGACATGGACGATAATAATCAAGGATTCCATAAATGTTCCCGTTTTGTTTCAAGCCAGCCTAAGTAAATGACTGGCAAATTGTTACAAATTCTTCTGCCATTAATGAAGCGCCGCCAACCAGAGCCCCATCAATGTCTTCTTGTCTGAACAGTTCCGCAGCATTACCTGCCTTGACGCTGCCGCCATAAAGCAGGATCAGTTCATGGGCAATCTTACGATCCTTCTCGGCAATAAAACTTCTTATCAAGGCATGAACTTCCTGGGCCTGTTCAGGACTTGCGGTTAAACCGGTACCAATTGCCCAGATCGGTTCATACGCTACCACGGCGCTGGCGAAGGCAGACACGCCAGCCACTTCTACAATTGCAGCCAACTGTCCAAGCACAACATCGGCTGTTTCATCATTCTCCCGTTGGGACTGACTCTCTCCTACACAGAGGATGGGGATCAATCCTGCCGCCTGCGCGGCAACAAACTTTTCCGCAATGAAGGCATCGGTTTCTCCGAAAAGCTCCCGCCGTTCAGAATGCCCCACAATAACATGCGTACAGGCAAAGTCAGCCAGCATGGTGAAGGATATTTCACCTGTGAATGCACCAGACTTTACCGGATGAGCATTCTGCGCACCCAGTGCTATATCGGTATCAGCAAGTTCCTTTTCAAGTTGCGCCAAGTAAATACTTGGCGGGCAAATCAGAACATCGCACTTTGGGGACCCTAAATCTGATCTGACAGCTTCGAGCAGGCGTTTGTTATCAGCCTTGCTCCCATGCATCTTCCAGTTTGCTGCCACCAGATTTTTACGCATAATTCCCCGGCTACCTGCCTTCGAAAGGCCGCCAATACTACTTAAGATAGGGGTAACATGCAACTGAACCGCCCTGCGGGACAGGGGGGACTGAGCTCAGGAAGCAAGCTCCAGGGAAACCACTTCAGACAGCTGATTGGCCAGTTTTTCGACCAGCACTTCATCGGAGCCTTCAACCATCACACGGATTACCGGTTCCGTGCCGGATGGCCGCAGCAGGACCCGGCCATTTTTACCCAGAGTCGTTTCGACTTCCCTGACAGCTGACAGGATAGCCTTGTTGCTGTTCAGGGCTTTCGGGTTTTTCAGCCGGACATTGATCATGCATTGCGGGAATTTCTGCATCCCGGATTTTATATCGTGCAAACTCAAATCTTTCACACGCATGGCGGCAAGTACCTGCAATGCAGAAATAATGCCATCCCCGGTGGTGGTTTTGTCCAGGCAGATCAGATGTCCGGAAGATTCCCCGCCAATCAGCCATTGCCTGGTTTTCAGTTCTTCCATGACATAACGGTCACCAACCAGGGTACGGCGAAACGGAATTTTCAACTCCCCGAGCGCAATCTCCAGGCCCAGATTACTCATCACGGTGCCAATGACTCCCTGGTTCTTGGGTGCCTTGCCGAGCTTGTAACTGGCAATGATGTACAGGAGCTCATCACCATCAACAACTGCACCTGTATGGTCAACCATCTGCACGCGGTCCCCATCCCCATCAAAGGCAATGCCCAGATCAGCATTCTGGCGGATGACCTCTTCGGCCAGTTTCTGAGGCTTGGTGGATCCACACTCATGGTTGATGTTTATGCCATCCGGGGTATTGGCTATCACAACAATGTCTGCACCCAGTTCCTTGAAGATATTCGGTGCCACGTGGTAGGTCGCGCCATTGGCACAGTCCAGCACAATTTTAAGCCCGTTCAGTTTGATATTGTTGTGGATGGTGCCCTTGCAGAATTCGATATATCGGCCACCCGCATCATTGATTCTGGAAGCCTTGCCGATTTTGTCTGAACTGACTTCCAGCGCATCGGCTTCCAAAGCTTCTTCAATGGCATACTCAATATCATCACCAAGCTTGGTCCCTGCAGTGGAAAAAAATTTGATGCCGTTATCTTCGTACTTGTTGTGTGAGGCACTGATAACAATCCCTGCCTGCGCCTGAAAGGTTCGTGTCAGATATGCTACCGCCGGTGTCGGCATTGGTCCGAGTAGCTTGATATCAACACCCGCTGAGGTGAGTCCTGCTTCAAGAGCGGATTCAAACATGTAACCTGAAATCCGGGTATCCTTACCTATCAAAACCATGCTGTCTGATTTTTTTGCAAAAACCTTTCCCGCGGCCCAGCCAAGCTTCAAAAAGAAATCCGGGGTTACTGGATACTCACCAACCTTGCCGCGAATACCGTCAGTACCGAAATATTTCTTCTCTTTTACCACGCTTATGTTCCTGATTATTATGGTTGAGCTTGATTCCTGACAGCCTGATAGAGTTTTACTGCATCAACAGTTTCAGTCACATCGTGAGTTCTGATAATGCTGACCCCCTGCATCAGGGCCATGATGCCGGCAGCAATTCCTGCAACCAGTCTTTCCTTTTCACTTTTTCCGGTAATTGCCCCGAGCATCCGCTTACGTGAGATACCGATCAGCAGGGGTAATTCTAACTGCTTGAATTCATAAAGTCTGTTAAGCAATTCAAGATTATGATTCAGTTCCTTACCGAAGCCAAAACCAGGGTCGATAATGAGTCTTTCACGCGCAATACCCGCCTGTAGACAGGCCTCCATTCTTGCCTGCAGAAACTTCATGACTTCTGCCACCACATTGTCATAGACCGGATGGTTCTGCATGGTGTTGGGCTCACCCCGCATGTGCATCAGGCAAACCGGCACCTCATTGGAAGCCAGTACTTCCAGGGCGCCTGGTTTTTGCAGAGCCCTGACGTCATTGATCAGACCAGCACCCGCCTCAATGGCAGCCTGCATCAGCTCTGGGGAGCTGGTGTCCACTGAAATACAGATATCCAGGTTTGCGCTTAAGGATTCGATCACAGGCAAGACCCGATCACTTTCTTCCTGCAGGGAAACTTTTGTCGCGCCAGGGCGAGTTGACTCCCCACCAATATCCACAAAACTGGCACCAGTTCTCTGCATCTGTTCTGCACGTTGCAGCACTTTATCCAGGTTTACCCGACCATTATCCAGCAGCAATTCACCACCATCGGAAAATGAGTCAGGCGTGATATTTAATATCCCCATGACATGGGGACGGGTGAGGTCAAGATGTAAACCGGCAAAATTCACAGTATGAGTGTCGTTTCTGAAATAAAAAAAGGAGCTGACTGAGAGCTCCTTTTATCAATAGCATCAAGTAGCATCAAGCAACAGGTATGCTTTTAATGCTCACCTGCCGGACCACCAATTGGCTTGTCAGAGGAATTTTTCTTGCTCTTGCCCTTACTTTCCTCATTATCGGTTACCGGTGTGCCAGACTGGTAGTCATCATCATGCCAGTCAGCCGGACTGCGGGGCTTTTTACGTGCCATGATGTCATCAATCTGACCGGAATCCAGGGTTTCATATTCCATCAGCGCATCTTTCATCGCCTCAAGAATGTCACGATTTTCCTCGAGAATATTCTTTGCCCGCGCATAACAGGTATCGATGATGGAACGTACTTCCTCATCAATAGCACGGGTCGTTTCTGGCGCCAGGACCTTGCTGCTGTGACCGGCACTACGTCCCAGGAAAACTTCCTCATGCTCGTCATCGTATTGGAGCGGACCCAGTTTGTCAGACAGCCCCCATTTTTTGACCATGTTCTGGGCCATCTGGGTAGCGCGCTGAATATCATTCGAGGCACCGGTGGTGACGCCGTCTTTACCCAGCGTCAATTCTTCGGCGATACGTCCGCCATAAAGCGAACAGATCTGACTCAGAATACTCTGCTTGCTGTGGGAATACCGATCCTCTTCCGGCAGGAACATGGTCACACCCAGAGCCCGTCCACGCGGGATGATACTCACTTTGTAAACCGGGTCATGTTCCGGCACCAGACGGCCGACAATGGCATGACCGGCTTCATGGTAAGCCGTATTGATCTTTTCCTTGTTGGACATGACCATGGATTTGCGTTCAGCGCCCATCATGATTTTGTCCTTGGCTTTTTCAAATTCTTCCATGGTGACTTTCTGCTTCTTGGCACGGGCGGCAAACAGCGCAGCTTCATTGACCAGATTGGCCAGATCGGCACCTGAGAAGCCAGGCGTTGCACGCGCCAACACACCAGCGTTGACACCATCAGATATCGGCACTTTTCGCATGTGCACTTTCAGAATCTGTTCACGACCCCGTATATCCGGCAGACCTACGACGACCTGGCGGTCAAAACGACCCGGTCGTAACAGGGCTGGATCAAGCACGTCCGGACGGTTGGTGGCGGCAATGACGATGACGCCGTCATTGCCCTCAAAACCGTCCATTTCCACCAGCAACTGGTTCAGGGTCTGCTCGCGTTCGTCATGTCCACCGCCCAGACCTGCGCCACGATGACGACCAACCGCATCAATTTCATCGATGAAGATGATACAGGGAGACTGCTTTTTGGCCTGATCAAACATGTCGCGGACACGTGAAGCGCCAACCCCGACAAACATTTCAACGAAGTCGGAACCTGAAATTGAAAAGAAAGGCACCTTGGCCTCGCCCGCAATGGCTTTTGCCAGCAGAGTTTTACCGGTACCCGGTTGTCCTACCATCAACACGCCTCGCGGAATACGTCCGCCAAGACGCTGGAATTTATCCGGCTCCCTGAGGAAATCCACCAGTTCCTTGACATCTTCCTTGGCTTCGTCGACACCAGCAACGTCGGCAAAGGTCACTTTGACCTGGTCTTCGCTGAGCATCTTGGCTTTGCTCTTGCCAAATGCCATCGGTCCGCCTTTACCACCAACACCACCACCCTGCATCTGGCGCATGAAGAAAATAAACACGGCAATAATGATAAGAATCGGGAAAGATGCGACAAGCAGCTGGGTCCAGATGCTTTGCTGTTCCGGCTCGGAAATTCTGACATCCACATCATTGGCGAGGAGGTCATCAAGCAGTTTATCGTCACCGAAATAAGGCAGCACAGTCGTGAAGCGTGTGCCATTATTGCGCACGCCAACAATACTGAGATTGGAGATGTTTACTTCGGCTACCTGCCCGGATTGCACTTCCTGAATGAAATCAGAATAAATAAGTTGCTCTGCCGAGGTCGGCTGGCTGAAATTATTGAAAACGGTCAGCAGAACCGCCGCAATAATCATCCACAGTAATAAATTTTTTGCCATATCATTCAAGGGTTTAAACTCCCTCCGATCAGTTTGTCTTCAGCGAATGATTCGATCCCAGTGTTATGAAGTGTGAATCATGCTGCCTGTTACTTCCTGTTTATGTCTTCATTCTGGCATGAAAAAGCGATTTTTCCTACCTTTACCGGACCGTGAAAAAGACCGTTCAGGGCTTTAATTCCTGAGCCAGGAGATAGATTTCTTTGGAGCGTGCCCGCGACGCATCCGGCTTGCGACTCAGGACTTTTACGTAGCCTGCCCTCAGTCTACGCAGCAGGTCCTCAAAGCCTTCACCCTGAAATACCTTCATCAGCAGGCTTCCTCCCGGTTTAAGGGATCTTTCTGCAAAGTCTACCGCCAGTTCCACCAGATGCATGGCACGTGGCTGGTCAATTTCCGCCATACCACTAATATTGGGGGCCATGTCGGAAATAACAAGGTCAACCCGGCGTCCAGCCAGCTTATCCATCAACGCTTCGTAACAGGCTTCCTCCGTAAAATCTCCCTGAACGAATTCCACACCCTCGATAGGGTCCATTGGCAGAATATCACTGGCCAGGATCATGCCTCCTGGCTGGATCAGTTTGACAGCAACCTGAGACCAGCCTCCAGGGGCAGCACCCAGATCCACGACAGTCATGCCCGGCCTGAGCAGTTTGTCTTTTTGATGCAGTTCCAGCAGCTTGAAGGCTGCTCTGGAACGGTAACCCGCCTGTCGGGATTGGCGGACATAGACATCATCCTCATGCTCCTTCAGCCAGGCTTTTGAACTTTTACTTTTGGATTTTCCTGGCTTATTCATGGTGTGTCCCGGTTTGACGACTCAAGGTTTATTTCTACTACTATACAGATACGTTCCAGACTGACAGTCAGATTACTCATAAGAACTGTTTCTGAGCCAGTGTCATATCCGTTAAACTAGCAATTTTGGGAAACCCCTGCGATGTCTTTAAGCAACAGCCAGATAAAACAGTTCCGAACTATCGGCCACCATCTTTCCCCCGTGCTGACCATCGTCACTGGACTGAATGAAAATATCGAGGCTGAACTGGAACGCGCCCTGAATGATCACGAGCTTATCAAGCTGAAAGTTCACATCAATGACCGGGAAGTAAAAAAGCAGCTCATACAGGAAATTTGCGAATCCCACCAGGCAGAACTGGTGCAGCAGATTGGTCATGTCGCCCTGATTTACCGCAAGGCTGCCAAAGCCAATCCGAAACTTTCCAACATCCTGCGCTACAAGGAAGGCTGAACACGCCAGGCGCTTTCCGTTTTACAGGTGCTCGACCTTTTCTATCTCGTACTCGACGTCGCCACCGGGGGCCTTGACCACAATCTCATCGCCTTCACTTTTGCCCATCATGGCCCGGGCAATGGGTGAGGAAACCGATATCTTGTTGTTCTTCACATCGGCCTCGTCATCACCGACGATCTGATAGGTCACGCTCTTTTCTGTATCAAGATTGAACAGGGTGACTGTTGTCCCGAAAATAACCTTGCCACTGCGTGGAATTTTCGTGATATCGATTATTTCAGCATCGGCCAGTTTGCCTTCGATTTCCTTGATACGGCC
>CAZKJY010000088.1:0-7124 GCA_964553165.1 uncultured Enterobacteriaceae bacterium | reverse complement strand
CTGACTGGTGGAGGGGGGTGGATTTGAACCACCGAAGCTTACGCGTCAGATTTACAGTCTGATCCCTTTGACCGCTCGGGAACCCCTCCACAAAGAAAATCAGACGAGTTTTTCTGGCTCTCTTTTGCACAGAGGCGGCATTCTATGGGAATTAGCCTTCAGGTGCAACGATTTCACAGAGATTTTCTGATTGAATTAGGCTATTACGGGCCTGAGCTAAAGTAGACCATAAAGCCTGCAATTCCACTGCCGAAGCCGACCTGATCAAGACCCAAAACTCCGTATTGCTGCGGATAATTTGCTGAATTCCGGTGGCATAGCCCTGTGCCGCCAATTCCTCCTGCAAGCGGTAAGCCGACGCCTCCTGGGTGAAGACCCCCAGGGAGATACCACGGGCCAGGTCGCCATCGGTGATGATAAAGCTGTCAATGCCACTTTCCAGCAGGTTTGCCAGGGTCTGCCTGGCAGCGGCGTCCGAATTAAATGGCGGCATATAGACACGGTACTCTGACTGGGTCTCTTCACTGAGCTCTACATTGGTCATAAAACCCTGCTGACGCAGGGCCAGCGCCAGTTCATTGCTCTCGCCCACCGTCTCAAAAGGGCCGACTGCCAGGCAGGCAAGCGGCGTGCCGTTTTCCTCATTTTGGGGGATGAGCGCCGTTTCACCGGTACCTTCTGTCACGTCTGCCTCTGTCCCGACAGGTGTGGGCTGAACCTGGGCAGGCTCGGGAGGACGCCGAAGCGTTAATTCTTCTAGTTCGCTGAGCAATACCAGACTTTGTGGCGCCTGTTCAGAAGCGTTGCGTACAAGCACCTGCTGCTCGGAAGCAGAACCCGGAAGCAGTTCAAGATTCCAAGCCAGATAAATCAGATTGAGGAGCAGCAAACCGATGGCAAAGTTTCTCATAGTTCTCTGTCAGTCCCACAAACGAGTTCAAGCCCATCCAGCACCAGGTCTGGTTGCAGGCTGCAGGGCCACTCTATAAAGGAAGCAAGAAGTTCTGCATCTCCCCCGCAAAGGTACCATTGGCGTTGTGTGGCCCAGTTCCGATAGACACGCTGTAACATGCCAAGCTGCATATTAATGGCACCATGCTGAATGGCCTGACTGGTACTGGCACCTGGCTCAATGGCATAGTGTTGCGCTGCCTGAAAGGGCAGCTCTGCAGTCGATGAATGCAGGCTTGACTGTAGCAGTGTCAGGCCCGGCACAATGAATCCCCCGCCATGCTGGCCGTCGGCATTTAGCAGATCAATGGTCATGGCACTGCCACAATCGACAATACAGGCTGCAGCCCGATTGCCTGCGTAAACAGACTGCATGGCCAACCAGCGATCAATACCCATGCGGCCCGGTTCTGTATAGGAGGAACTGACCCCGTTCTGGTGGTTTTCAATTTTTGCAAAAACCGGATCAGTATCCAGTTGACGTTTACAGCATGCCTCAAGTTCTGCCGCAAAGGTTTTGCCACGCACGTTGGAAACGAGCACTTTATCAATGGCCATATCTGCCAGGGATGCCAGCAAACGATCCAGATCAGCAGCCAGATCTTCCGGCTGCCTGGCAGCGACAAAGACGCCCTTTGCAAGCTGCTTTTTCTGGCCAGCGGCATATCCCTGAACACGCCATTTGATACGTGAATTACCGGCATCTATTTCAAGCACTGTCATGATCAAGTACTCTGGGTGAAACTTCTCCCCCATGAAAAGTCTGTATTCCTTCACCGGTCTTCATCAGCAAAGCGCCATGTTCATTTACGCCCAGGGCTTTTCCTGTGATTCTGCCGGAACCGCTTGCCCCGGTAAGTAATTCGATATCCCGGTTAAGAAGAATATCCGAGTTGTGCCATTCATTTCTGAACGCGCTGAAACCGGCGCTTTCAAAGCTCTCCATCATGCCAATAATCTCACCCAGCAACTCCGCGGCCAGCGCGTTTCGCTCCGGCAACCGTGCATTGATGCTATGCAGGTCCGTCCAGGGCTGATCCACTTCCTGCATGACACCCTTTGCTGCCTTTATATTCAAGCCAACGCCAATCATCACCTGAGTAAGGCCGGTCGGATCTCCGGAAATTTCAATCAGTATGCCTGCCAGCTTCCTGCCCCGCCATAACACATCATTCGGCCATTTAATGCCCAGGTCCTGATAGCCTCTGGCAGTCAATACACGGATAAGAGCCAAGCCCACGACCAGACTGAGACCTTCAAGCTCACTGAGTCCATTTTCGAATTCCCTGGCGACGGTCAGATAAAGATTATGCCCAAAGGGACTGACCCAGGTCCTGCCACGACGCCCTCTGCCACTGGTTTGCTGCTCAGCAAGACAGATAACGACTTTGCCATCACCCAGAGACAGTTGGCGTGCCTGGGCCTGCTGCATCATGTAGGAGGAGGTTGAATCAATTGTGGGGAAGATTTCCAGACGACTAATTTTACGCTGTATGGCTGGGGGCATGTTTTGCAATAGCGTGTTCCGGTCCAGAAGATCCAGCACTTCCAACAGGCGGTAGCCTTTCCCCTTCACGGAGTGCAACTCCAATCCAAACTCCCTGATATGAGGAATCATTTTCCAGATAGCCGTACGACTGACATTCAGTGAGCTTGCCAGCGCTTCACCGGAATGAAATTTTCCGTCCGCAAGAAGTTTCAAGAGTTCAAAAACCATAGCGGGAATTGTAGAGAAAAAAAGCCTGAGGCCGAAACTTCTTTCAAAGATTATATCGCGCGAAGACAACAACTCCGGGAGAGGTCTTTGCTGGCAGTCTGTGGCTAAACCACAAGCTGCCAGCAAGTCACCTGCAAACCTTTCGACCCGGGCCTAGACCTTAGAGGTCATAACCTCTCTCGTCATGCAGGACGATATCAAGTCCCTGGGTTTCATCTTCTTCACTGACTCTGAAGCCCATCACGGCCGTCACGATTTTCACAATCACAAAGGTCAGAATCGCGGTATAGACTACCGTACTGATAATACCTAACAGCTGAACACCAACCTGGGAGCCCATGGTCATACCAGCATTGTAGCCCTGACCACTGAACACACCCAGACCGGCGGAGGCAAAAATACCGGCAAAGAAAGTTCCGAGTATGCCGCCAACACCATGCACCGGGAATACATCCAGTGAATCGTCGATCTTCATTACCTGCTTGATGTACTGGGTGGCCAGAAAGCAGACAGTGCCGGCAACCAGACCGATGATCAGTGCGCCACCCGGGCCGACGAAGCCTGATGCCGGTGTGATCGTGCCAAGCCCGGCAACCATCCCTGTCACGATACCGAGCACTGAAGGCTTGCCGAACTTGATTTTTTCCATCAGCATCCAGGCGATTGAACCGGCAGCTGCAGAGATATGGGTTACCAGCATGGCCATACCGGCATCCCCGTTGGCTGCCAGAGCGCTGCCGCCATTAAATCCAAACCAGCCTACCCACAACATGCCAGCGCCGGTGACAGTCATGGTCATATTATGTGGCGGCATCGGAGTTTTGCCGAATCCACTACGCGGACCAATGACCAGCGCGCAAATCAGGGCGCCGATACCGGCGGTAATATGCACCACAGTTCCCCCGGCAAAATCCAGCAAACCCATGGCGCCCAGCCAGCCCCCGCCCCATACCCAGTGCGTAATCGGCACATAAACAAGCAATAGCCAGAGAATACTGAAAAGCATTACTGAGCCAAATTTGACCCGTTCGGCAAAGCCACCAAAAATCAGTGCCGGGGTGATGATGGCAAAAGTCATCTGAAACAGCGCAAACACGGATTCCGGGATGGAGCCAGACACACTTGCTTCCTGGATGCCGGCAAACAGGACATTGCTGAAATCTCCGATGAAGGCATTGCCTTCTCCAAAGGCCAGACTGTAACCACAGACCAGCCAAACAATGGTTGCCACACAGGTAATGGCAAAACATTGCATGAGCACCGAGAGGACGTTCCTGACCCGGACCAGGCCGCCGTAAAACAGAGACAAACCTGGTATGGTCATAAACAGTACCAGTGCAGTAGAGGTCATGATCCAGGCCGTGTCTGCCCCATCAACTTCCTGTCCCCATGCGGCTGCTGGCAACAGAACTGCCGCCATCGCGATCAAGCCTGGTTTAACAATACTTCTCATGCTTATCCCCTTAACAACTGCTTTTTATATAAACCACCCTGGTGCACTTAAGCAGATCCGAGTTCTGCATCTTGCACCAAATTGGCATCACTTTTATGAATATTTTTAGAACTAATGCGGGTCTTTTAACCCCGAATGGCCAAAATAGAGCATAAATGCAGCCCATTCCAAACACAAGCACGGGCTCGCTTAAAAGCCCCCTGAAACGCCTGTATCGCCTTGGGTTCCGGGAGACTTCCCTGCCCTGCCCGAAGCCAGTGGCCACAACAGACAAAAGCCCGCCGGGGCGCAAATGCTCCAACTTGGTGCAGTTAAGTCTCAAGCCCTGGCGCATAAACGAACTCTCAAATCTATCTATATGATTTTTATGGGTTTTTAATGTTGGCATGGGGATTGCTACTTCCTTTGCGCAGCTTCCAGGAGCTATTAATTAAAAACTTTGTTTCTCAGCAGCCTTGATATCGATGATGACACAGCTGCTAAAACTACGAGCAGGAGAATCTAATGAAAATGATCAATGCGATTATCAAGCCTTTCAAGCTTGATGACGTCAGGGAAGCCCTCTCTGAAATAGGAGTTCAGGGGATCACAGTCACAGAAGTAAAAGGCTTTGGTCGTCAGAAAGGGCACACTGAGCTATATCGTGGTGCAGAGTATGTTGTGGACTTTCTGCCGAAATTGAAAATTGAGGTAGCAGTCACTGACAGTACGCTGGATCAGACCATCGAAACCATCACGAAAGCAGCCAATACCGGAAAGATCGGCGATGGCAAGATATTCGTTACCGATATTGCTCAGGCCATTCGTATCCGAACCGGTGAAACCGGGGACGAAGCCATTTAGCACTTGAACTCATTGTAATACCAAGCTTTCAGGAGGGCTTAGTATGGAAAATTCTATAATCGAACTACAGTACGCCTTGGACACCTTTTATTTTCTGGTGATGGGCGCTTTTGTCATGTGGATGGCGGCAGGTTTCGCAATGCTCGAGGCCGGCCTTGTCCGCTCTAAAAACACGACGGAAATCTTGACCAAAAACGTCGCCCTGTTTGCCATCGCCTGTACCATGTACCTGGTGATGGGCTACACCATCATGTACGGTGGTTCCGAAGGTGGCATTCTGCCGGACGGCTGGTTTGGCAACAGCATCTCCAATGCCTCTGCTGAGGAAGTGATTGCCAGCGGCGGTGATACCTATTATTCCGGTGCCTCTGACTTCTTCTTCCAGGTCGTGTTTGTCGCTACTGCCATGTCCATCGTTTCCGGTGCCGTTGCAGAGCGTATGAAACTCTGGGCTTTCCTGGCATTCGCCGTCGTCATGACCGGTTTCATTTACCCGATGCAGGGAATGTGGAAATGGGGCGGTGGCTTCCTTGATGCAGCCGGCTTCCAGGATTTTGCCGGTTCAGGTGTCGTTCACCTCTGTGGGGCAACCGCCGCACTGGCTGGTGTCCTGCTGCTTGGTCCACGTAAAGGCAAGTACGCTGCCGATGGTTCTGTCAGACCGATTCCGGGTGCCAACATGCCGCTGGCTGCTCTGGGCATGTTCATCCTGTGGATGGGCTGGTTCGGATTCAACGGTGGTTCCGAGTTGATGGTCTCAAATGTGGGTGAAGCCAATGCGGTTGCCGATGTATTCGTCAACACCAACGCTGCAGCCTGCGGTGGTCTTATCGCGGCACTGATTGTTTCTCACTTCATGTTTGGCAAAGCCGACCTGACCATGGCTGTTAACGGTGCCCTGGCCGGACTGGTTGCTATTACTGCAGAACCTCTGAACTGGGGCGGTCTGGGCGCAACCCTGATCGGAGCCGTAGGCGGTATTCTGGTCGTCTTCTCCGTAGTCACCATGGACAAACTCAAAATTGATGACCCGGTCGGTGCGATTTCAGTACACGGTGTTGTCGGTATCTGGGGTCTGCTGGCTGTCCCGCTGTCAGGCAACGACGGTGCAACCTTTGGCGCCCAGCTGATGGGTATCGGTGTGATCTTTGTCTGGGTCTTTGTGACCAGCCTGATCATCTGGTTTGCCCTCAAAGCCATTATGGGTATCAGGGTCTCCCCTGAGGAAGAAGAGGAAGGTGTCGACCTTTCAGAGTGTGGTGTTGAAGCCTACCCTGAATTTGTTAACAGCTAATCACTTCACCTCGCCAAAAATGAAAACGCCACTCATCGAGTGGCGTTTTTTTATGTCCTGCAAAATGTTGTTTTAATTGTCTTCCTGTCCAGCGTCAGCATTTCCTTCCTGCCGGATCTCTTCCAGACTGTCACTGAACTGAGAGGACTCCTGCTCGCTGGTACCAAGATCCCGACGGATCAGATAGTCAAAGCGCTGGTTTGAAATTTCGGTGGCGCTCAGACTGTCCCGAATGATGGTTGGCCGGATGAAGACCATCAGCACGCCTTGATCAGTGCCATTGTTCGTGGATCGAAACAGCGGGCCCAACAAGGGCATGCTACCCAGAATCGGAACACGGGTTTCGCCGTTTTCGTACTGATCATCCCGTAGTCCGCCCAGAATCAGAAATTGCCTGTCCTGTACCAGCACATTGGTGGTTATTTCACGTTCTGCCGTGACAACATCAGCCGTTCCGAGTTCAGCCAGTCTCCCGAGCAGGCTGGATGAGGTTTGCTGAATGGTAAGTCGTACCAGGTTGGTATCACTGACCTGTGGGGTTACCGTCAGCTCAATGCCCACAGTATCACGCTCTATCGTTTGAAAAGGATTGGTGGCACTGTTATTGGCGGAGGTAAAACTGCCTGTCAGGAACGGAACTTCGGTGCCGACGGCAATATAACCTTCTTCATTGTCCAGCGTGACAATTGAGGGCGTGGACAGGACGCGGGTGCCATTGTCGCTTTCCAGGGCCTGAATCAGCAGTCCGAAACCTCTGCCCTCTGCAGCATCAAAATCACCCCCTCCGATTGCCGCTCCCTGAAAGTTACCCAGGGCGCCTGCAGCCGCATCAGAAGTAAAATCCAGCTCGCCACTGCCGACACCAA
>CAZKJY010000087.1:2488-7191 GCA_964553165.1 uncultured Enterobacteriaceae bacterium | reverse complement strand
ATTAGTTTTTTAAGAAATCAGACTATTAATAAGGCGAATTTCTTCACCCCAGGGATCATTCACCAGTTCCGGTTCAGGATTCAGGATCATGGTGGCTCTTTCACTGTTGGTGAAAGGACGCCAGGCCGGGATGCCTGGGTGACTGGGATTTCCGGTGCGGGCAAAACTTGCCCAGGCAGTTGACATGATCACTTCCAGTGCGTCCTGTGCCGGACCACTGCCGATGGCCGGGCCGGCAACATCAACATTATGCAGGGCGAAAGGAATATCCATGCAGTGCATGGCGCGCAATTCACCGTCGCGTACCGGGGAGTAGAAATTGTAATAGTATTTGTACACTGGTGCGCGTCCGAGCGCTGCTTTCCGTTCAGCCTGCAGGTTGGTGCCCTGGCGGAAGCCTGAGCCGTCGGTGGCAATGATCAGGTACAGGTCCAGATTGCTGGCGTGAGGCCGGTTGCTGCGATACAGCTCAATGACCCGATTGGTGTCACGCTCATTGGTTCCCAGTGCCTTGCTGACATAGTAATGGAATGCCTGTTCATTCAGCACATCATAACTCTGGTCAGTACTCCAGGTGACTTCCGTTTCGGTGGAGCCAATCATCAGCGGAATATCAGCGGACAAAGTGGTCGCAGTCGGATCAAAAATATGCGTGGGCAGGGTTCTTCCATCGACTACCGGGCCAAAGCCTCCGACGCCAGGATTCTGGGCCAGGGCATCGCGGAGAATATAAAACGGGACCTGCTGCAGGGCGTCCAGGTTGTTCGGGCTGATGTCCATCAGGCGCAGCACATTGTGCGCTGTTTCTGTGGCCCGGTCCGCGCTCATGGAAGGCACCTGGGAACCGCTCTGGGCAATGGCTTTATGGAACAGTCCCTGAGCTGCCGGCATCCCCAGCAGGGTACTGACTTTAGAACCGCCGCCGGATTGGCCAAGTATGGTCACGTTGTTGGGATCTCCCCCGAAGACTTCAATGTTGTCACGTACCCACTCCAGTGCCAATACAACATCCAGCATGCCGACATTGCTGGCCTGAGCGTATTTCTCACCGCCGATTTCAGGCAGGTAAAGAAAGCCAAAGGCATTCAGGCGGTGATTGATACCGACAAACACCACATCATGCTCTTCAGCCATATTGGTGCCATCATAAACATGCCCCCCGGCAGAACCGCCGGAAAAACCACCACCATGGAGCCAGACCATGACCGGTCGACGAGCATTGTCATTAAGCCCTTTTGACCAGACATTCAGGACCAGACATTCTTCGCTGGAAGGTTCCATCCGGTAAAGCACACCCCATTCATGAATCAGGGGGCGCTGGGTCTGTGGCGCTCGTGGCCCGATATCAAAGGCTTCACGCACGCCGCTCCAGGGTGCCACTTTTCTGGCGGGTAGAAAGCGGTTGTCGCCACCAGTCGGTGCCCCGTAGGGAACCCCACGGAAGGCGTGGATATTGCCACGCCGTGACCCGTGAATACGTCCACTTGCTATCTCAACGATTTCGCCGTTGACATAGGGAGTGGCTGCACCTTGCTGGGCTTTTGCAGCCGAAGCGGCAGTGATGGCACCGGCTGCAGCGATTGCACCAAGCCCCAGAAAGGCACGGCGGTCGACTTCCGGCAGTATGGCGGCATCACATTTGTTGAAGTCTGTGGTGTTGTCAGTCGTCATTGTCCTGTTCCTGCTTGGTATTCCGATGGATTAATTGCTGTATTCACGGAAATTGGCAGGGCGGTCAACGCTGGCTGGGACATTGCCGTCACGGGTTGCCATATCCCAGTGTTCCTGAATCCAGCCGTCTTCGACACGGAACATGTCAAACCAGTTCCATTTATATACCTCACCGTTTCGGGAGGGGTCAGCAGAATAACGTTTCATCATGTACAGCACGATGTCGCCACTGGCGAGAATCAGTTCCGGTTCATCAATCCAGGCGTCCTGAACGGGCTGGGGATTGGCAAAGCGGCTGAAAAACTCGACAAAGCCGGCGCGACCGTCAGGAACATTCGGATTGTGCTGAATGTAATCTTCCGCCATCACTTCCATGGCCAGATCGACCTGATCGTATTGAAGAATATCTTTCATTTCGATATTCACCAGTTCGATGGCAGCCAGTTCCTGCTGTGAATAATTTGAAGGGGCAACAGGACGTGGGCCAATGCCGGGATTTACGGCCATAACAGGGGCGCCAGGAGGCGGGGCAGTGCGGAAAACGGAATCCCAGTGTTCTGC
Source organism: uncultured Enterobacteriaceae bacterium (assembly GCA_964553165.1). Taxonomy (GTDB): domain Bacteria; phylum Pseudomonadota; class Gammaproteobacteria; order Pseudomonadales; family Pseudohongiellaceae; genus UBA5109. The sequence goes on along the minus strand of CAZKJY010000087.1, from coordinate 4,959 downwards.
GACCATGCCATTTTCAACGCGGACGATATCAAAAAAGTTGAAGGCATAGGGCTCGCCAGTATTGGGGTCATTGGCCTGCCGCTCCCAGACGAAAACCACATAGTCGCCCTTGGCGAACTGCACCACAGGAGGCGGCGTGATGGTTTCCGGAATCGGACGTTCCTGGGCAAAATTGCTGAAGAATTCCACAAAGGCAGCACGGCCGGTGCTGATGTTGGGGTTATGCTGAATATAGGATTCTGCCATGTACTGGTTGGCCTGATCCAGACGGCCACCCATCAATACCGTGCGCCACCATTCATCGACCAGGCGCAGGTTTTGCTGCTCCTGGGCGGTCATCTGTCCCTGGGCATTGGCATAGATGCTTAGCATCAGTAGAGGTAAGGCAAACAGAGATAATAAGGATTTTTGTAACTTCATGAGAGTCTCCCTTCTATAATATAATCTTGGGTTCTGGGTACAGGGCGTTGCCTGTCAGAGCGCCGAGAATACCATTGCCGCTGGCAACTGCATACCCATTGTTTCCTGTTCAGGTTATTATTCCACGCTATTTACCAGAACAGACTGTTCCGGAGGGGGAAAAATGAAATCGTTTAGACTGTTACTTCTGGCTACCCTGATGATGGGTGCCAACGTCGTGCATGCGGAGGTTTATGAACTGAGAACCTATACCACTTACGACGGTCGCCTTGATGCGCTGCTGGCAAGGTTTGAGAACCATACCATGCGTTTGTTTGAAAACCATGGTATGCACAATGTGGCTTACTGGGTGCCACAGGATAAGCCCAATACCCTGATTTACATTTTGTCCCATCCTGACCGGGAAAAGGCTGCACAGAACTGGAATGCCTTTCGCAATAATCCGGAATGGCAAGAGATAGTCGCTGATTCACAGCGGGATGGTCAGATAGTGGAAAATGTGGAGTCCATTTTTATGGATGCTACGCCCTGGTCACCCATGCAATAAACGGCAATATACATAACAATTGTCTATATAAAGGAGAAGCAATGAAAGTTGAAATTAGAAAAGCAGTCACAGCAGGTTTGCTGGGTCTGATGGTACTACCGGTTTCCGCGCAGGAATTTCAGGCGGGTCCACCGCTGAGTGCGATCAACCAGGCGGGCGAGTATGTTCCCATGTCTGATAACGTCAAGGTCTATGGCAGTTTTCATTTTACCGAGAGCTGTACCTTTGATGCTGAAAAGAACCTGATCGTTTCCATGAATGCCGGTGTTCGGGCCGAAGGTGCACCCGCAGATGGCTTTGTCTCTCTCATTAATCCGGATGGCAGCGTCCACACCCCGAGATTTATCGGTTTGACCCGTGACGGTCTTGAACTGATTGACCCGATTGGCAGTGCAGTCAGAAATGGCGTGCTCTATACGGTTGACTCCGGCTATCTGCGTTCCTTTGATCTGGCAAGTGGGCAGCCTCTGAATTCAGTCCAGGTTCCCGGTGCCGGATTTCTGAATGGGATAGGGGTGGCTGAGGACGGAACCGCTTTTATTTCTGACAGCAACAATGGCGTCATTATTGAAGTGACACCTGCGGGCAACAGCTCGATCTTTTATGAAGGACCGGCACTGGATCGTCCGAATGGTGTTGCCATTGATAATGATGGCAATGTCGTTGTGGTCAATATCAATACTAACGATGTCGTTACCTTTAACCGGAATGGTGAAGTCATTCTGACGGAGCATTCGGTTGAAGCCGGCAATGATGGTGTGGTGGTAACTCCGGATGGCACCAAATATACCAGCAGTGTGCGTTTTGGCAGTGTTTCCCGAATCAGGCCCGGTCGGGAAGCAGAAGTCATTGCTTCCGGTATCCCCAGTGCTGCCTCCATGTGCTATGACTCGGTACAGCATCAGCTGGTGATTCCGATGAATCCCAACAATGCGCTGGCCTTCATTAAGCTCTGAGTAACAGTCTAAACAGATAGAGCCGGCAGTTTACTGTCGGCTCTTTTTTTTGAGGGAGCTATTTTTTGGAAAATAAAAAAGAAGCAACTTTGCCGGTCCGTTTTCTTTCACTCTCAGGCAGACGGTTTCTGTTTGCCTTGTGTCTTGGCTTGACCGTTTTATCGGTTATATCTGCAGAAAACGCCCTGGCACAGGGAAACCGCCAGCTTGAACTGCTGTATTCCGATGCCTTTGACGGGCGTGGACGTGAAGACCAGATGATTCTCACCTTCAAGCAGAACAATGAGTGGGAAGTGGGGGACAGTTTTCTGTTTCTGGATGCAGCCCATCTGGGTAATCTGGAGAATGATGGCAATTTTTATATGGAGTGGCAGCCACGTCTGAGTCTGGGAAAAATATTTGGGGATGCGCCGCTTGCCTTGGGTCTGCTTGAAGATCTTTTTCTGATGGGAGAATTGGATCATGTGCACAACAAGCGGGTCGTCAAAGATGCCTATCTGGTCGGGCTGAGCAGCAATTTGGCGGTGCCGGGGTTTCGCTTTCTGAAA
>CAZKJY010000087.1:0-2478 GCA_964553165.1 uncultured Enterobacteriaceae bacterium | reverse complement strand
CCCTGCTGTCCCGCAATGATCCAACGGTCTCCGGCCATACCGAGCAGATATCCCTGAGCTGGAATTATGCTTTCAATCTGGGTGGGCGGGCATTCAGTTTTGAAGGTTTCATGGATGCGGCTGCTTCAGAAGGCAGCGCACCCAGTTACACCATTGTCCAGCCGCAGTTTTTATGGAACTACAACCAGCAATTCAAATTCGGACTGGAATACAACTACTGGCGCAACAAGGGACGTGTCGGGTTCAATGAGACAGCCTGGCAGATAATGCTGCGCTTTACGTTTTAGGGAACCTCTGATTAATTCGCTGACGAGCCGAGTTTGTGTCACGTTGGCGATGATCGCGAGGCGCGTCGTGAAAGTCCCATGCCTTAGATATAGGACGAGCGGCGCAACAAAGCGAGGGTGTCAACGTGGACAAACCCGGACGGGACGCACCTTTGCGACCTCTCTGCTGTGTTGGGTCGCTTGCCAAGGGTGTCGACCATTGCCTGTGCGGCCCGCCTTGCAGCCAAGGCCGCAAAGTCAGCGTCTCGGCCGTCATGGAATTAATCAGAGGTTCCTTGATCAGTCAGCAATGCATGCTTCAGGCGACCAGCCGGAACTATCGGCTTCACGTCTGAAATTACTGCTGGTGATTGCGGGTGCTGCAAGAAAGACCGGATCATTGACGATGGAAACGACAACGAGATACTGAGCACCATCAGCGCCCTCAATCAGTTCAAAATATTCCTCTAATACGGCCTGATCACTGTAGGGGATGCCATTGCGCAGCAGGTAGCCAGGGCGCATGTTGCGGGTTTCAACTTCCAGGGTGCCATTTTGTCCGTGCAGTTTCCATTGTGCATTGGATACCCCCTGCCAGGTCCCGGCCCCGGTGCCGTCCTGTGCTGGGCCAAATTTAAGCAGGCGTGTCTGCATGCCGGCATCGGTATCAATACGCAGGATATTCTGATTTTCCCAACTGATCTGCAGACGTGTAGGCTGCCGCATGATGCCGGCAGCGCCATAGGATTTACAGGCTTCACCATTGGCAGTATCCACTGCTGGGTCCCAGTTTTCTGCCATGCGCAATCCCAGGTCGGTCAGATCGTAGCCACTGACTTCACCGGCATCGGCCGTGATGATGCGATAACGCCAGTGTTCGGTAACCAGCGAAACCCAGGTGCCACTCAGGTCGATGGGTGCCTGTTCGCGTGCACTCATGACGGCATTGTTCTGGGCATGGACGCTGCTTGAATACAGGGAGAACAGACTCAGACCAAGCATGATCAATGGTTTTTTCATCAATCCAGTCAACAGGTTACAGGGTTTCATAGACTGCCCTCAGAAATCGTTCATTGTTGCCGTAGCGAGGATCGTAGTCTCGGCTGGGTTGAGCTGCCAGCACTTCATCCACACTCATTCCCTGATCTTTCATGTACTGTACACGGTCACGGATAATCGTCAGCATTTCGCGCCAGTTGAGCACATCACCCAGATTGCTGAGTCGGCCATGCCCGGGAATCACCAGGGTCCCGCCATCCTGACCATAGACCGGAATAATCTCATCAATAATGCTTTGTGCGGCGTCCAGCAGTCCCTGGATAGTGCCGCCATTGGCGCTATCGATGAACGGATAGGCATCGGTGCGGTAAACATCGCCAACGGCAATTACATCGGAGCGCCGGAAATAAACGATACTGTCGCCATCCGTATGCGCTCTGGGTTGATGCATAACCCGAATACCCTCACCGTTAAAATAGATGTCTTTCTTTTCGGTAATGTATGAAGAGCTTGGCCAGCCGTCCGGATCCAGTCTGTCGGCATCGGCACCTGTTGTCGCCAGACGCAGCAGCACATTTTCATGGGCAATGATGGCTGCAGTATCGCCACTGACATCACGCCGCATGTTGCCGCCGCTGATGGTTGATCCAGCGCGGGCCAGGTTGACATTCCCCCCGACGTGGTCGCCGTGAAAATGGGTATTGATGATGTAGCGCAGCGGTTTGTCTGACAGCTCAGCCAGGGCCGCGAGAATTTTTTCTGACATGGGCGCATATTGCGTATCAACGATGAGGATGCCTTCATCGCCTGTCTGTACGGTAACGTTGCCGCCAGCACCTACCAGCATGTAAATATTATCCCGCACCGGCAGGATACGGATTTCGACATCGCTGAAGTCCTGTTGCGGGAAAGCCGGTGCAGTCATGAGTCCGAGAAGCAGGCAGGATAGAATCAATATCTGTTTCATCGCCGCCTCCTAATCCTGCATCTGGCTGGGACGGGGAAGCTCCCGGGCAATAGCACGGTACTCAGGGTACATGGTATGTGCACCTCCCAGTGTCGCTTCATGGGGAATGTCATAGGTGTCGGCACCATTGACGATCCCGACGTCGGTTATCAGGGGGTCTACCACCTTCACGACTATCGTCGCATACTCCTCCGCAAACAATGCCTTCTGCGCAGGCTGAACGACGTCAAACGCCAAAAGGCCCTG
>CAZKJY010000086.1:0-7373 GCA_964553165.1 uncultured Enterobacteriaceae bacterium | reverse complement strand
CAATCTGAACCGGATGCGCTCCAGGTTTGATTTGCCTGACATTCTGCGTAACGCACTGCAATCAGCCAACAATCAGAGCAACCCGACCAGCACAATTCATGTGACAAGTGGAACGTTAAAGGCTTCCATGCGTTCAGCCAGCGAATCCAGCATAGAAAACTTTACCCCCCGGTACGACTTTACCCAGGCAGTCCCCTTAAGACCTTCTGAAGTCACCCGCTTGAACATTGCACTGGACCCCGTTGCTTACCGTTTCAGGGCCGGCAGCCGCATCATCATTAACCTGACTCAGGTGGAAGATGATTCCCTTGCTGTGGCCGACCGGGAAGACAGCATCTACCATAGCCAGCGCTACCCTTCCCGTCTGTGGTTGCCTGTCAGGGAAGGCACACTGGATACCGAAGCGGCAATTCAGGAGTCGCTGTCAGACATGCCAGCGGATATCCAGAGCGATGTCATCACCGACCCCTTCACTATCAATTTCGATACCGACTTCAACCGTCGTCTGAATGAAGATCCTGAAGCCCCCGCCCTGTTACAGGAGGAGGTCGAAAATCCTGTCATCTTTAGGAACCTCTGATTAATTCGCTGACGAACCGAGTTTGTGTCACGTTGGCGATGATCGCGAGGCGCGTCGTGAAAGTCCCATGCCTTTGCTATAGGACGAGCGGCGCAACAAAGCGAGGGCGTCACCGTGAACAAACCCGGATGGGACGCGTCTTTGCGACCTCCCTGCTGTGTTGGGTCGCTTGCCAAGGGAGTCGACCATTACCTGCGCGACCCGCCTTGCAGCCTAGGCCGCAAAGTCGGCGTCTCGGCCGTCATGGAATTAATCAGAAGTTCCTTTATCAATCCAGCGCTAGAGGACTAGACTGACGAGTAGACCGATCAGTCCGCCAATGACGCCGCCCCAGACCACCAGCCAGCCAAGATGCCTGTGAATCATCTGCTGAATGATTTCCTTGACCAGTTGCGGCGTCAGTTCATCCAGGCGTTTATCGATGATGATTTCCACTTTCCCCAGAATGCTTTCTGCGGATGTCTGCCGGAACTGATCGAGAAAGGCTCTGTCTTCACCCAGCTTGCCCACATAATCCCGCATGCGCATGATGAAGGGTTCGCGCAGAGGCTTGAGGGCATCGGCGCCGCCAAACATGGACAGCATGCTGCCAAAAGAAGAGTTCATGATGACCTCCACCAGTGAGTCATAGGCACTGCTGAAATCCACCCTGTCGGCCATCTTTTTGACCACGTTTTCATCTGTTTCAGCGGAGCTGCTTCGCGACTGCGCGATAAACTGGCGGATATTTTCCGGCGTGAAGAACTGCTCCATGATGAGCGCCTTGATGCCGTGTTTGAATTCCTCAAAACGGGCCGGAATCACACCCGACCCATAAAAACCCGGCACCCTTTCAAACAGCATATGCACGGCAAGCCAGTTGGTGACGCCTCCGGAGAGCGCAAACAGGCCTGTATTAAGAACCAGTGGTTGCCAGCTGCTGTTAATCAGCAAACCGATCACAACCAGAATCAGGGCAATCAGATTGGTTAAGAATGCTTTATCCGGCATCCTGGGCAAGAACTCCTACTTCTTCCATCGCCTCTTCCACGGCTTCATTATCGGATTCAAAACCAGCCTGCGGATCATCCCATGGCCCTTCCAGCCGGTAAAGCACCGTGGTGAAATTTTCCAGCTGATCCCGGAACAGAATACTAGCCACATAGGTGGTGATGGCAATCGGCCAGGCACCAAGGATACCGGCGACCATGGAGACATTCTGTCCGAGTGGCAGATTGACCAGCACATCGGCATCAATCGTTTCCTCGACCAGATCAAGCTGACCATTGACATTGATGGTGCTGGAGGGACCCCGTATCAAAAAATTATTCTGGGTTCTGACGATGCCGTCATTAAAGTCGAGCACACCGCCAATACTGTCAAAGGCAAGCCCACGCTCATACAGATCTGAAAAATCCAGCTGCAGACGTCTTACCAGGGTATCAAAATTGAAGGCCCCAAACAGACGCGCTGAGCCTGAATCAATATCAATGAAACTGCCATTCTGCATTTGCAGCCCTACTCTGCCACTGACTTTCTTGAGCGCAAACGTGGCCGGCGACCCGCGCCAGGCAAGTCGGCTGTCAAAACGCGCGGTTTCACTTTCAACCACTGCGTCATAACCAAAACTTGGGAGCACTTCAGCCAGATTGCCGGCAGCAAAAAGACCATTGAAGCTGCTGCGATGCTGACCGTTGATATACTGCCAGTCGATTGAGGCACCTCCTTCACCATTCAGTGCGGTGATTCTGGCATCGCCAGACTGCATACTCAGATCCGTGATGCGTGCACCATCTGCATCACTGCGCAGGGTGAATGACCAGGCCCCCAGATTTCCCTCGCCAAGACTGAATTCCTGGGTACTGAACACAATTGCCGGCAGTCTTGTCGGGTTGACTGCTTCGAGCACATCAACTTCCTCAGCCTCCACATCTGTCTCAGCTCCGGCTTCAGGCTCTTCATCCCGAGGCAGGCGCAGGTAGGTCAGCGCCACCTGGTAAGGCTGTGTCCTGTCATCCGGGAAAATAAAATCACCCTGAACCTGTGGATTTTCCAGATAGAGCTTCCAGGCGTTGTTCTCTCTCTGCAGCACCGTGTTGATCGCTGGCAGATCAAGTCCAAACACATGAAGGTTGCCGATATCCACATCGACCATTCGCACCAGATCATTGATGCCGGACTCGTCACCTGTCCCAAAAGCCGCAGCAAGCTCTTCCCATTCATCCAGATTAAAATCACTCACTGAACCGTTGACCAGCAGCCCAGGAGCATCATTCAGTGCTCTGATGGCAAAATTTTCATTGCGCCCACCCAGATAAATTTCACCTCCCCGCAGGCCATCTGCCCGAAAACTCAGCCGGGCATTTATCTGGTCCCTGAAATTCAACGTCAGTTGTTCAACACGCTGACCGATGCTGAATTTCAGGCTCAACGGGGCATTTTCATCTTCCTGCTTGTCAAAGGGCCGGGGTAAATTAAAAGCGATTCCCAACAGGTCGCTGCTCAGATCCAACTCGGATCTTACCAGCCCTTCTTCATTAGCCCTGTGGATTGCCAAGGACGTTTGGTAGGAAAACTCACCCTCGGCGTAATCCAGCAGAGTCGTCACGAAGTCTGGTTGCAGCGTCCATTGCTGGAGCGCGGTTTTTGAGACTCGTCCATTACTCCGAATCATCAAGGTGTCGTCTTCGGTATTGATGCGGATAGCCAGCGGATTGTCAAAAAGCCTGGCACTGAGGCCATTGGCACGCAAACCCTCTGTGCTTGTAAAACTAAGCGGGCCATAAATGTCATTGAAACCCAGATCATATTCGGGAATCCGCAGGGAATTGCCGGCCATGATGGCCTGGACCTGAATTTCATTTTCCAGACCCGGATTATTGAGCGGAATGCCCAGATCTATCTCCAGATTGACATTGCCGTCCAGTTGCCAGTCATCGAGGAAATCGCCAACTGTCTGTCGAACCGGTGTCTCACGAATGAAATTCAGTCCCACATTGCCCTCGGCGAGTGCCCGGGTATCCACACTGAGCCAGGCGCCACTACTGCCCTGAATGGGACGTATCTGTGCAGTCCCTGTGCCCAGCCTGATATTGGCAATCTGAGCTGCTTCCGTACTGACATCCACCGCATTGTTATCGACGCGGACAAAAGCCTGCACGTCTTCCAGTATCGGCCAGTCACTCAGGAATTGCAGACTGGCATCCTCTACATGGTAGTAGGTTTGCACAGTTCGCTGCATTTCACTGGTCACATTGGAAGTCTTGCCCCTGAATAAAAATGCACTGTTCTCTACACGACCGGACAACAGGGCAGTATCAAGCCAATCCATCGTGCCACGTATATTACTCAGATTAGGCAGATAGAGAGATTTATCAGCAACATTAAAATCCAGCACACCAATCAACAGCTTGAGATCGGAATCCCAGCCTGCATCATCGGGCAACTGGCGATTATTCAGCTCAAACTGGACACGTCCGTGCAGATTCTGGTTTCTGACATCAATGGTGTCACTGTGAACCCGGACTCGGCCATTTTCGAGTAGCCAGTAGACGCGCCCATTGATTGCGTTGTAGTGCCAGCTGTCATCAAAGATACGTGGCAGATGGATGGTGAAATCTCCTGAATCCAGTTCTACCAGCCCGGAATTACTGTCGGCTTCGACATAGCCATTGAGCCCCTGTCCGGAAGGGGCCTGCATCCAGGCATTCACAGCCACTCCGTCGAGATTGCCGGAAAATCTGAAACCATCCGGGTAATCGCCAGATAAATCGGTCTGCACTCTCAGGTTACGAAGCAGACCCTGGGGATTCAGATCATCCAGAGCCAGCCTTGCCCTGTCTGGAAGATTGAGCACGTCAAGCATGTCCGTCATGATCGACAGATCGACAAACTCTCCCTGAAGATCCATCGCCATATTCTGTTCACGGGTATCAAGCGCTAAAAAAAAGTCACCTGACTCCCAGGGGCGGTTGAAGAGGTCAAACTGAAGATTGCTGGCCCATAATTCCCAGTTATTTTCGCCGGCAAGCCGGGCAGACAGCTCTACACTGCCGGTGGTAATTTCCAGGCGCTGTGACGACTCCGGAAAGTCGGCAGTCAAATTGAATTCCTGGACCAGGGCCTGCGCCTGCTCAGGACCCTGCTCATCAAAATCGAGCCATAACTGCCCTGAACTGTCGAACCGAGACACCAGTGCCTGGGGCAGAGCCCCCTCGTTAATCAGTGGCAGCAGGTCTATTTCTTCAAAATCCATGAAGGCCTGTGCCGTAAACTGTGCCATTGGATCACCGTTCAGCCTGACCGCCATCTGTACCGGACTTGCCTGCTCATTCAGGCGGAACTGCAACTGCAGCTGATGTTCATTGGCGCCATTCTCAATATCCAGATAGATATTGTTGATGCTGAACGGAGCGCTGTCGAAGGGCTGCAGGACAAGGCGGGATTCAGAAAGCTGCAGTCGTGAAGTATTGAACAGCACTTCCAGCAGCTGTTCCACGTTACTGCTGTCACCGGCAGCAAAGCCGGACAGGTTCCAGCGCCCATTTTCATCTTCCACCAGCAGGAGTGACATTTCATCAATGATGATGCGGTCAATGATGAGCTGTCTGCGCAGCAGACTCCTGGGAATATCGGGCAGGACATCCAGTTGCTGCAGGCTGTGACTCACCGGGGAATCCTGCGACTGTATGATTTCAATTTCCGAAAGCCTCAGGATTGGACTGAAGGCAAACCAGTCGCCTGACAACTCCCCGACCAGAATCTCGACACCGAGACTGGCTTCAAGCTGGCTTTGCAGCCAGTCTCGCTGGGAATCCAGTAAAGGCATCAACAAGCGGCCCAGCGTCAGGTAGATTGCCAGGGGCAGCAGGAAGACCAGCAGGAGCCAGGACAGCGGGCGGGCAATCCGGATTCGCCAGCGCATGAAGCGGCGTATAAGCCGCTGGCTTTTGGGTCTGTCCTGTTTGGCTGCTTCAGTCATTGCTGTTTGTGTAATAAGTATTCGGCATCCAGACCAAATTGAGCAAGCAGATTAACCGTCTCAAAGACAGGCAGACCTACGACCCCACTGTAACTGCCTGAAATGGATGAAATAAACATCCCTCCGAATCCCTGAATTGCATAGGCACCGGCCTTGTCGAGCGGCTCTCCGGTTTGCCAGTAGGCCAACATCTCTTCATGACTCAGCGACCTGAAGCACACCTCGGTTTGCGAAAAATCAATCAGCTCTCGTGCCTGGTTGATGACAGCCACCGCCGTAATGACCTGATGCGTTTTGCCTGCGAGCAAGCTTAACATGGCCAGGGCATCTTCCCTGTCAGCAGGTTTGCCCAGAATGCGCCCATCACAAACAACTATAGTATCTGAACCCAGCACCAGACTGTGATCTGTATCGCTTAAGGAAGCCAGGGCTGAACGGGCTTTTTCCAGCGCCAGTCGCTGGACCAGGGCCAGTGGGTTTTCCCCGCTGTGCGGCGTTTCATCAATAGCCTGCGGCCTACAGCTGAATGCCAGCCCAAGTTCCCGCAGAATTTCCTGCCGCCTCGGCGAGGCAGAAGCCAGAATCAAATCAACCATGCCTAACACATCATTATTGAGATAAACCTGCATTATCGCGTAAAGCATCAATAAGACCTAGGAAACCTGATTAAACCTGAGCTGAGTACAACACAGCCTCACTTAATAAGGGCTTAATCCCGACTGCGCTGCAAAGACAAAACTAGAAGCAAAGCCCCGCTCTGAGTATCATGCAGGCTGATTTTGGGACTTATGGGGGCTCTTTCGTGGACAGTATCGCCATTTTTATTGACCGCTTCCTGGCACCGCTGTCGATGATTCTGTCGAACATCTTTATTCTGGTCGTCGGTCTCGTCCTGCTGGCGGCAGCCGTTCTCTATATTATTGATGTCTTTCAGACCTCCCATGCCATTCGCCGCAACTACCCCCTGATTGGACGCTTCCGCTATCTGTTTGAACGCCTGGGTGAATTCTTCCGGCAATACTTTTTTGCCATGGACCGTGAGGAAATGCCTTTTAACCGGGCACAACGTTCCTGGGTTTACCGTGCCGCCAAGGATCTGGAAAATGCCCAGGCCTTTGGTTCCACCTATGACATTGCCAAGCCAGGCAACATCCTGTTCATCAATTCGCCCTATCCGATTCTTACTGAAGAAAAGACCGATATCGAACCCATCGTCTTTGGTCCCTATTGTGAGCAGCCTTATGCCACTTCTTCAGTATTCAATATTTCCGGCATGAGCTATGGCGCCATATCCAAACCTGCTGTGCAGGCATTGTCGAAGGGAGCAGCCAAGGCAGGCTGCTGGCTGAATACCGGAGAAGGCGGCCTCAGTGAATGGCATCTGTCAGGCGGCTGCGATGTGGTTTTTCAGATCGGCACAGCCAATTATGGCGTCCGTGACAGCAACGGTCATTTCAGTGATGAAAAGTTGCGTATCGTGGCTTCCCATCAGGAAGTCAAAATGATTGAAATCAAGTTAAGCCAGGGGGCGAAACCGGGTAAAGGTGGGATTCTGCCAGCCGCCAAAGTGACAGAGGAGATTGCACGCATTCGCCATATTCCGGTTGGGCAGACCTCCAACAGTCCCAACCGCCATCTGGATATCGCCAATGACGATCAGTTGCTGGACAAGATCAGTCACTTTCGCAAACTCAGTGGCAAACCTGTCGGTTTCAAAACCGTGCTGGGTGATGGCGCCTGGCTGGATCAGCTGTTTGCCACCATTCTTAAACGTGGCATTGAAAGCGCGCCGGATTTCATCACCGTTGACAGTGGCGATGGTGGCACCGGAGC
>CAZKJY010000085.1:0-7395 GCA_964553165.1 uncultured Enterobacteriaceae bacterium | reverse complement strand
AGGATCCAGATTAATATCGGCCAGAAAGCCACGCCCTACCGGTGAAAATGCCACATAGGCAACACCCAGTTTCCTGCTGAGTTCCAGCGAGGCAATCTCCGGATTTCTGGAGAACAGGGAATACTCATTCTGCAGGGCGGCAACCGGATGCACCGCATGCGCTTTTTGAAGTGTCCCAGCAGAAACTTCAGACAGGCCGATGGCGCCGATCTTGCCTTCCTGCACCAGATCGGCCATGGCACCCATGCTGTCTTCAATGGGAATCTTCTTGTCCCAGCGATGCAGGTAGTACAGATCAATAAAATCGGTACGCAAGCGTCGCAGGCTGTCTTCGCAGGTCTTTTTGATAATTTCCGGACGGCCGTCGATTTCACGCTTACCTTCAGCATTTTTGAACAGGCCGCACTTGCTCGCCAGGAAATATTCCCCGCGTCTGTCTGCCAGTGCCTCCCCCAACAATTCCTCATTGGCACCAAACCCATAAAGGGCCGCTGTATCAAGCAGGGTATGCCCGATATCCAGGGCATGATTCAACACCCGGTGGGCATGCTTACGGTCAGGAGGCGTGCCATAGGCATGGGACAGCGTCATGCAGCCAAAACCCAGCGCAGAAACCTGATGGGAATTAATCGTTCGTTGGGGCATCATAGTTTTCAGTCCTGCTTGGTGAATTTCTATCATACAAAAAAATAAGCCCGATATCTTTTACCTATCGGGCTTACTGTTAAAGCTGATTAAAATCAGCGCTTTTTAGTAAGGCATTGGAATGCCCGGCGGGAATGCGACATCCCAATGTTCCTGAATCAGTCCATCGGACGCACGAATCATATCAAACCGGTAGTACGCGCTTTGTTGTCCAGGCCGAGCAGGATCATCTTCCATGCGCTGGTCAAATTTCAGATAGTAATCACCTGATACCAGTTCCAGTGTCGGTGGGCTCATCCACTCATCCCGAACGGGTGTTGGGGTTCGGTTACGGCCAAAAAATTCGATGAAATTATCACGGCCACCTGGCACGTTCATGTTGTGTTGCATGTAGTTCGGATGGAAATACTGACGGGCCAGATCGACCTGACCATACTGCAGGATATCCTTGAACTCAATGCGGCCAAGACGCAGGGTTTCCTGTTCTCTGGCTGACAGGTTGGTAGAGTCATTGAAGGTTCCGCCACCCGCTGCCTTGCCGAAATCCTGGGTAACCCGCTTACGCGCGCCATCCCAGTGCTCAACAATCTGACCGTCCTCAATTCTCAGCAGATCAATGGTGTTGTATTTATAGATAATGGCGGGCTCCATCACATTGGTGATGAACTTGCCCCACATGATCCACACATACTCATTTTTACCGAAAATCACTTCCGGCACCGTCGCATCCCAGTTCTGGATCAGCATCGGGTTGTTGCGGAGTGCTTCGACAAATGCCTCTCGACCACTGCCGATATTTGGATTCCAGGAGGTGAAATCGTCAGGCATGTAGTGTGAAGCAATATCCAGATTGCCTCGATTCAGAATGTCGCGAACAAAATCCAGGGCAAGGGCCACATTAGCTCTTTCCTGTTGATTCATTGCCGTCGAAGTCTGTTGCGGAACAGGATACTGTGCCGCTGCCGTTACACTGACAAAGAGTAACGAAATAATTAACAATACTTTCTTCATGTGTCGCTCCCAGTTGGTTTTTATTATTCCACGTGCAAAATTACAACCCTCGACCCTGTCTGTAAATGGCAGGGGGTCGAGGATCACGATTTATGCACTATTTAATCGACGCCTGATAAATGCTTTCAATGGAACTATCCAGCATCCGGTTAAATTCTTCTTCGCTCTGCTGGGCTTTCAGACCTTCCGATAAAGCCCTCGAGAAACTCGCAATCAAACCATGGTTTCTGGCCAGTCTTTCATTGGCTTCTTCCCGACTGTAACCGCCAGACAGTGCCACCACGCGTAATACCCGCGGGTGATTGATACAGTCACTGTAAAAATTATCGGTCTCAGGCAGGGTAAGTTTTAGCATGACTTCCTTGCCTGCTGGCAGGGCATCCAGCTGGGACAGGATTTCAGCCTTCAGATATTTTTCTGCCTCCGCCTTGTCCGGACAGTGAATATCAACTTCCGGTTCAATAATCGGCACCAGCCCTTTTGCCAGGATCTGCTTGCCTACGGCAAACTGCTGATCAACCACTTTGGCAATGCTTTCCTTGTTGGCCTGTTTGATTACTGATCGCATCTTGGTACCGAAAATATTTTTTCCTTTGGCTTTATCCAGCAAGGCATCCAGATCTGGCATTGGCTTCATCAACTGCACGCCTTCTGCTTCTTCGGCCAATCCTTTGTCCACTTTCAAAAAGGGCACTACGCCTTTCACCTGCCACAGGTAATCGGCTGTTGCCTTGCCTTCGACTGATCTGTCCATGGTATTCTCGAACAGGATGGCTCCCAGTATGCGCTCGCCGTTAAACACCGGACTGGTCATGATGCGGCTGCGCATCTGATGTACAACCTGAAACATCTCCTCTTCATTTGACCAGGCACTTTCATTGACACCATACAGGGACAGCGCCTTCGGTGTACTGCCGCCACTCTGATCCAGTGCAGCAATAAAGCCCTTTCCATCACGAATTTTTTGTAATTGCTGTTCAAACATAGTGATACTCAACTCCTTTATTAATCTTTTTGATCTGCTGCCTTTTGTTCCAGGATGGAAACCGCAGGCAATTTTTTACCTTCAACAAATTCCAGAAACGCGCCGCCCCCGGTGGAAATGTACGAGACCTTATCACTGATCGCATATTTTTCTATGGCGGTAATGGTTTCTCCTCCACCGGCAATTGAGAATCCGGTGTTGGCCGCAATAGCCCGGGCAACCGCTTCTGTTCCTTCGGCAAAAGCATCAAATTCAAATACGCCGAGGGGGCCGTTCCAGAGGATTGTTTTCATCGCTGCGATGATGGTGACAAACTCTGCGGCTGTTGCCGGGCCGATATCCAGAATCATATCATCCCCGGCCACCTCGGTAATTGCTTTCACCTCGGCTGTCGCGGATTCTGAAAACTCCCTGGCCACTTTGACATCTTTGGGCAGAGGGATACCGGTCATCTTCATGATCTCCCGAGCCTTTTCCAGCATGTCTTTTTCGTACAGGGATTTGCCGACATTGAATCCCGCTGCGGCCAGGAAGGTATTGGCAATGCCGCCACCCACAATCAACTGATCGACCTTGCCTGCTAATGCTTCCAGCACCTGTAACTTGCTGGAGACTTTTGCCCCGCCCACAATGGCCAGCATCGGTTTGGCGGGATTTTCCAGTGCCTGATGCAGGGCTTCCAGTTCAGCCGCCAGCAGGAGACCCGCACAGCTTAGCGGCGCAAATTTTGCCACGCCGTGGGTGCTGGCCTGCGCCCGGTGTGCGGTCCCGAAGGCATCCATGACAAAGACATCACACAGGCTCGCATAATATTGCGCCAGTTCATCACTGTCTGCGCCTTCACCGGCATTACATCGGACATTTTCCAGTAGGACGCAGGCCCCGCCCTGCAATTTGGCAGCATCGGCAGCTGAAAAATCCTGCGCCATCAATGGCACCGGAATACCGAGCAACTGGCTCATGCGATCTGCCACCGGCGCCAGAGACGATTCCGGCTGCCGGGTGATGGGCACGCCCTCCTGGGGTCGCCCCAGATGTGACATGAGGATAATGCTGGCCCCTTTTTGCAGGGCATATTGTATCGTCGGCAGGGACGCCCTGAGTCGGGCATCATTGACAATTTCTCCATCCTTGACGGGCACATTAAGATCCTCGCGAATCAGTAGGCGTTTGCCACTGATCTCTATATCCTTAATGCTGATGACTGTCATGACTGATCCTCCTGGTTTCACAGCACTGCTAGATGTTCAGCCACATCCAGCAGACGATTGGCATAGGCCCACTCATTATCAAACCAGACCAGCACCTTGATCAGATGTCTGCCGCTAACGCGGGTCTGCCCCATATCCACAATGGCAGAACGCGGGTCATGGTTAAAATCACAGGATGCCAGCGACTCCTCGGTGTAGGCGAGTACATCCTTTGGATAACTTGCAGAAGCTTCACGAATGATCTGGTTTACGGTTTCACGTGTACAGGGTTTTTTTACCAGAATACTCAAATCAATGGCAGAGACATTAACGGTAGGCACTCTGATTGCCTGCGCCTCAAACCTGCCTGCCATGGCAGGCAGTATCCGCTCTATGCCTCTGGCCAAACCGGTTTCCACCGGAATGAACGACTGAAAGGCGCTGCGGGTAAGGCGTAAATCCGTGTGGTGATAGGCATCAATAACAGGCTGATCGTTCATGGCCGAATGAATGGTGGTACTCAACCCGTATTCGATACCCAGTGCTTCATGCAGGCAGTGGATGACCGGGACCGAACTGTAGGTTGTGCAGGAGGCGCCGGAAATAATCCGGTCCTGCTTACTCAAACTTTGATGATTGATTCCATAGACTATGGTGGCATCAACATCGGCACTGGCAGGCTGGGAAAACAGAACCCGGCCGGCTCCCTGCTGCAGGTGAAGCTCGCCCATTTCACGCGTTGAGAAGACGCCAGTACATTCAAGCACCAGATCAATGCCCTGCCAGTCGAGATCATGGATATTCTCAATATGGCTGACCCGCAGACTGTCCTGGTTGATCTGCAGAGTCTCATCGGTAAACTGGATACGACCCGGAAAACGGCCATGGGTGCTGTCATATCGCAGCAAATGAGCCAGGGTGGGTAAATCTGCAAGCTCATTCAGTGCACATATCTGCAGATTGTCTGAAGCAGGACGTTCATAATGAGCCCTGAGCACATTGCGGCCAATGCGTCCGAGGCCATTGATTGCCAGTTTCACAGTTTTTCTATCGCTTCCTGGATGTGTTTGGCGGTGAATCCGAAATGTTCCATCACCACAGGGCCAGGCGCCGATTCACCAAATGACTTCATGCCGATAATGGCGCCATCAAGACCCACATACTTGTACCAGTAATCTTCCTGGGCAGCTTCCACTGCCAGCCGCTTCCTAACCGCAGCAGGCAATACCGATTCCCTGTAGTCATCATCCTGCGCATCGAACACATCGGTCGAAGGCATGCTGACCAGACGCACCTGGATGCCCTTCACCATGGCATCCTGTACAGCCACCAGTGCAGGCGCCACTTCAGAACCGGTTGCAATGACGATGATCTCAGGGGTTTCCTGACAATCACACAACACATAGGCCCCCCGGGCAATATTGCTGATCTGCACCTCGGTTCTGGCCAGATGGTCCAGACCCTGGCGTGAAAAAACCAGTGAGGTCGGTCCCTGTTGTCGCAGGATGGCGGCTTTCCAGGCAACTGCTGTTTCCACGGTATCCGCAGGACGCCAGACCGACATGTTCGGCGTCATGCGCAGATTGCTGAGCTGCTCAACCGGCTGGTGGGTCGGACCGTCCTCCCCCTGACCTATGGAATCATGGGTGAATATCATGATGCTCTGCTGTTTCATCAGTGCCGCCATGCGGGCCGCATTTCTGGCGTATTCCATGAATACCAGGAAAGTCCCGCTGTAGGGAATAAAACCACCATGGAGGGCAATGCCATTATTGATCGCCAGCATGCCGAATTCCCTGACCCCGTAATAGATATAGTTGCCATCTGGGGCTTCACTGATAGCCCTGCTGCCTGACCAGTTGGTTAAATTGGAGCCGGTCAGGTCAGCCGACCCCCCGATCAGTTCCGGCAAGAGCTCGCCGAATGCCGCGATGGTGTTTTGCGAGGCCTTGCGACTGGCAATGCTTTCCGCCTTGTCGACACAGGCCTGAATAAAGGCGTCAGCCTCTTCAGCAAAATCACTTCTTAGTTGGCCACTGACGCGGCGCATGAATTCCATCGCCAGTTCGGGATATTCCTGCTCGTAGTGCATGAACAGCGATTGCCATTCCCCTTCCGCGCGACGCCCTTTTTCACGGGCATCCCAGGTATCATAGATTTCCTGGGGAATTTCAAAGGGCGGATAGTCCCAGCCCAGCGCTTTGCGCGTTGCTGCCACTTCATCCTCACCCAGCGGAGAGCCGTGAGTGCTTTCGGTGCCCTGCTTGTTGGGGGAGCCATAACCGATAATGGTCTTGCAGATGATCAGTGTCGGTTGCCCGGTATTGGCCCGGGCGGCATCGATTGCCGCCACAATCTCATCCGGGTTGTGTCCATCAACACGCAGTGTCTGCCAGTTATAGGCCTGGAAACGCTGCTCGGTATCATCGGTGAACCACTGTTCCACTTCCCCATCGATGGATATCCCGTTGTCATCATAAAACACGATCAGTTTGCCCAGTTTCAGGGTCCCGGCCAGGGAACAGACTTCATGGGAAATGCCTTCCATCAGGCAACCATCACCGGCAAACACATAGGTATAGTGATCGACAATAGCCAGATTCTCACGGTTGAACTGGGCTGCCAGGGTGCGCTCGGCAATGGCCATGCCGACACCATTGGCCAGCCCCTGTCCCAGCGGTCCGGTCGTTGTTTCCACTCCCGGCGTATAGCCATACTCGGGATGTCCGGGCGTTTTTGAGTGTAACTGGCGGAAATTTCTGAGCTCGTCCATGGGCAGCTCATAACCACTGAGATGCAGAAGGGAATAGACCAGCATGGAACCATGGCCGTTGGAAAGAATGAAGCGGTCGCGGTCAACCCAGCGCGGATTGCCGGGATTATGTTTCAGGTAATCATGCCAGAGGACTTCAGCGATATCGGCCATGCCCATTGGCGCACCCGGATGGCCACTCCTGGCTTTTTGTACCGCATCCATACTGAGGGCCCTGATGGCATTTGCACAAACTTTCCTGCTTACTTCACGATCAATACCGTTACTGCCTGCGGTATTTTTTGCCATGCTTGCTCCTCTGATTTTGCTGCTGAGTGGCTTCGATTCAGGCCAATTTCAAGACCCGCTATTCTCTCTCAGCTCCAGGGATATTGCCAGATATAAGCCGTGCAAATTGCACTAAACCGGCAACAATGCTAAATTCCGCCTCCGACAGAAAATTTCAACAAATCAACGACCTAGTTTTACTGCCTGTACAGGACTCCACATGACAGAAGCTGCACTATTTACCTCGGAATCCGTTTCCGAAGGTCATCCGGATAAAATTTGCGACCAGATCTCCGACGCCATTCTTGATGCCATCATTGCCCAGGATCCCAATGCCCGCGTGGCCGTGGAAACCCTGGTGAAAACCGGGCTCGCACTGGTCGCCGGTGAAGTAAAAATGCGCCCGGATGTCTCCCTGGACGTGGAAAAAATTGTCCGCGGAGTCATCAAGAAGATCGGCTATGACGACTCCGCCATGGGCTTTGACTACAAAAGCTGTGCGGTCTTGAATGCCATCGGCGAAC